>DASSOY010000008.1 GCA_035700025.1 Bacillales bacterium
CGTTGCAAATTCGCCCGCAGGAAACCGGCCATCTCGACGGCTTTCAAATAAAAATGCTCGAAGTCTTTCGTAAATTGGCGGCTTTTGCTTCGCAGATTATATTCGGTCATTTCCAGCTCTTTTTCTATTGTTCCCGCATGACCGGTTGCATCCAACAGCCAGAGCAAATGATGATGGACCGCGTGTGTCGGCGGTGGTACTTGTTGTTTCACAAGGTCATTCAGCAACCGCAAATACTCTTCCAGTTCGTTCAACATATGGTTTACAAAAGCCGGAGAAAGATGGAATCGCAGCGTACCGACCAATTGCCTGCGAATCAACACAAGTTTGAACTGTCGAAACGATTGCGCCAGCTCTTGTGCCGAGCGTGTGAGTTCAAGCATTCGCCGCTCATCATTCCCGATCGATTTTGCCCGCTGCAGCTGTTCATCAAAACGTTCCGCAAACCTTTCGGCTTGCTGCCAATACGCTCTTTCATTGGCAGGGAAAGCGAAATAAATAAAACGGGCGTGATCCCCTAATATTTGCAGCCAAAACGCATGCTCGAACTGCGCCGTTTCCAGCCAACGGTTCTCTCCCTTCATCGGCATCGTCCCCCATCGAAAGTGATCCTTTTCCCACTTTATGAGTGACGACTTGTTCAAAAGAACACAAAAAAGTCCGGCTTGCGCCGGAACTCGTTAAATCAGTAAGTTAAACAGCTTTTGATCCTTGTTGATTTCCGTATAGGTGAAGCCGTTTTCCTCCATACGGCGAACGAGCGGTTCGTAATCTTCTTTCTGCTTTAATTCGATCCCGACAAGTACGGGTCCCTTGTCGCGGTTGTTCTTCTTCGTATACTCGAACCGCGTAATGTCGTCTGTTTCGCCGAGCACTTCGGTAATAAAACGGCGCAAGGCACCCGCCCGTTGCGGAAATTGCACGATAAAATAATGTTTGATGCCTTCGTGGATGAGCGAGCGTTCCTTGATCTCTTGCATACGCGCGATGTCGTTGTTCCCCCCGCTTATGATGCAGACGACGTTTTTCCCTTTAATTTCGTCCCTCATTTGTTCGAGCGCGGCAACTGGCATCGCACCTGCCGGCTCAGCAATCACAGCATTCTCATTGTACAAATTCAAAATCGTCGTACAAACCGCGCCTTCCTCGACGATTTTGATATCATCGACGACTTCCTTGCATATGGCATACGTGAGTTCGCCGACTTTCTTCACTGATGCGCCGTCAACGAACTTGTTGATTTTATCGAGGACGACCACCTTGCCCGCTTCGAACGACCGTTTCATCCCGGGCGCTCCGGTCGGCTCCACACCGACGATTTTCGTCTCCGGACTAATGCTTTTCATGTACGTTCCGATGCCCGATATGAGTCCGCCTCCGCCGATCGAGCCGATGACATAATCGAGCTTTTCCTCAATGTCGTTCACGACCTCCACGGCGATCGTACCTTGCCCGGCGATCGTTTTGCGGTTGTCGAACGGGTGAATGAAGGCGCGGCCGTCTTCCTCGCACGCTTTCATCGCTTCGTGAAACGAATCGTCAAACGTGTCGCCCGTCAAAACAACGTCCACGAAAGGCGCCCCGAAGAAATGCACTTGATTCACTTTTTGCCGCGGGGTCGTGTTCGGCATAAAAATTTTTCCGTGTACACCGAGCATCTTGCACGAATAAGCGACGCCTTGCGCATGATTTCCCGCGCTCGCGCACACGACGTTGTTCGCCAATTGGTCTTCCGATAAGCTTTTCATTAAATTGTACGCGCCGCGAATTTTGAAAGACCGTACCACTTGCAAATCTTCGCGCTTTAAATAAACGTTGCACTCATAACGTTTGGAAAGCAGTTCATTTCGCATTAACGGGGTCTTGATAACGACGTCCTTCAATACCCGGTCAGCAATCATGATGTCTTCGATGCCTATATGATTCAACAGTTTCGCCATCTCCGAATTCCTTTCGAGAGTTTAACAAATATTTTAACATATCTTTTTGTTTTGAAAAGGGCGGCAAACGCTTACATTTCGATTTTTTTTTCGAAAAATCATCTTGGAGGTGAATCGGCGTAACACAAATTTCCATTTATTTGTTCTAACGAACTTTTAATCACCTTAGCGCCTCTTTTTATACCGATTTTTGCGCTAACGAACATTTTCGACGCTTAGCCCCTGATTCGCCGTCTTTTGGATCGGTTTGCAGCTTCTAAGGATTTCTAATGTTCGTTACATTTGTCAGATGCTTATTTTTCACCGCTAAGGATCTTTCATGTTCGTTAGAATCAGAGATAAAGCAAGGCTGACTCGTCCCCTTATGAGTCAGCCTCAACTGATTTCTATTCCACTTTCGCAACCGTTACGATCGCCAAACCGTCGAGCACTTCATGGTGCTCAATTTCGCTGGCGCCCGCTTCTTCAAGCACCGTTGTCAACTGCTCACTGTCGTAACGATGCCGCCGGGTCGAAACATTCGACCATTTCAGCAGCGTTTCCCGTTCGAACCCGTCCATCTCATGACGCTCGCTATACGCTTCCGCGTTCTCGACATCCATTTTCCTTGACGGATTCAACATCCCGACC
>DASSOY010000009.1 GCA_035700025.1 Bacillales bacterium
GCTCGTCGGCGAGACAAAATCCGATGACGTGCCTGCTGACGTGAGGATGGAAAGCTATCAAGTGCTGCTTGAGCATTACTATCCGCTCGAACGCGTACGTCTTGTGATCAATCCGGCTTCGATGCGTTATGCCGGTCCGCGTGAAGCGATTTTCCACGCGCTCGTTCGCAAAAACTTCGGCTGTTCGCATTTCGTCGTCGGCCGCGATCATGCTGGTGTCGGTGACTATTATGGGACATATGACGCCCAGAAACTGATCGGGCGGTTCGAACAAGAAATCGGGATGCATATTTTCAAATTCGAGCATAGTTTTTATTGTAAGAAGTGCATGAACATGGCTTCGACGAAAACGTGCCCGCATTCGAACGAAGACCGGTTCATTTTGAGCGGCACGAAAGTACGCGCGATGCTTCGGGACGGAAAGACGCCTCCGCCGGAGTTCTCGCGTCCGGAAGTCGCCGAAGTACTGGTTAAAGGTATGCGGCAATAACATCATCCAAAAGGCGTGATCGGTATTGACTCTGGAAATTGCATTCGTTTTGGCCGTGGTCTTTCTCATGCTCGTCGGGCTCGTGCGCGAAATCGCGCGGCCCGACATGATTTTATTCGTGACGCTTATTTTGTTCATGATCACTGGCGTCATCAGCCCTCAACAAGCGGTCAAAGGATTTTCGAATCAAGGCATGCTGACGATTGCCTTGTTGTTTATTGTTGCGGGTGCGGTTGAGAAAAGCGGGCTGTTTGATCGGGCGATCTCTTACATGCTCGGAACGAAAAGTCCGAATCCGCGGACCGCGATGTGGCGGATGATGTTTCCGATATCGGGAATGTCGGCGTTTCTGAACAATACGCCGATCGTTGTCACATTTACTCCTTTTATCCGCAAATGGTGTGAAGAACATAACATCTCGCCGTCGAAATTTTTAATCCCTTTGTCGTATGCGACCATCATGGGCGGGATGATTACATTAATGGGAACGTCTACGAATCTCGTCGTACACGGGATGATGCTGCAAAAATACGGCGAAGGATTTTCCGTGTTTCAACTGGCAGTCGTCGGCATTCCCGTAACGCTTTTCGGCCTTCTTTATTTGGCGACTTGGGGTTATAAGATTTTGCCGAATTATCGCGCTTTAACGAACGCGGTAGACGAAAACAGCAGGGAATATCTCGCAGAAATGATCGTCGAGCCGATTTATCCACACATTGGAAAAACAATTGAAGATGCCGGCCTGCGGAATTTGAAAGGGTTGTTCTTGATTGAAATCATTCGCGAATCCGAACGCGTCTCGCCGGTTAAGTCAACAACTGTAATGAAAGCGGGAGATCGCTTGATTTTCACGGGTGACGTGTCAACCATCGCGGATTTGCAAAATACGAAAGGCCTCCGGCTCGATCCCGGCGCCGACCTGTCGCTCGATTTATTGAAAAACGGCAACACCGAACTCGTCGAGGTGGTCGTTTCCCATCAATCCGGACTGTTGTCGAAAAGGATTAAGGACACGAAATTCCGGGGGAAATACGATGCTGCGGTCATTGCTGTCCATCGCAACAATGAGCGGGTCAAAGGCAAAGTCGGGGATATCGTGCTGCAACCCGGAGATACATTGCTTTTGCTGGCTGGATCCGACTTTCAACAGCGGAAACATTTGTTCAACGACTTTTACGTTGTCACTCCGATGGGCAACCCGTTTTTGACTAAGAAGGATACGCAGAAAGGCTTGTTGACGATTGGCGTGCTCGTTGTATTAATCGCGCTTGTGGCGTTTCATGTATTTTCGATGTTCAAGGCGATGAGCCTCGCCGTCGTCTTGTTATTGCTGCTGCGGATCGTTAGTCCGACTGAGGCGAAGGAATCGGTCCAATTCAACGTACTGCTGCTTGTAGCGAGTGCTTTTGGCATTGGTGCGGCGCTCACCGAATCCGGGGCAGCCAAATGGATCGCCGAGGGGCTGGTTTCATTTGCCGAGCCGTACGGGCTGCTGGCGATTTTATTGCTCGTGTTTCTGCTTACGAACATTTTTACGGAAATGATTACGAATAATGCCGCTGCGGTCATGATGTTTCCGATTGCGACGGAAATGGCTGACCAAGTCGGTGCCGATCCGATGGCGTTCGCGGTCGTCGTGGCCATTGCTGCATCCGCAAGCTTCCTCACTCCGATCGGCTATCAGACGAACTTGATAGTCATGGGGCCGGGAAGGTATAAATTTACGGATTACTACAAAGTGGGACTTCCGTTAACAATCATCGTCATGATCGTTACACTTGTTGTCGTTGACATGGTGTGGGTTTAATTTAAACTTTGAAAAGGTGATTTTATGGTTTCGGAATCGACAAACATTACTTGGCACGAGGCAAAGGTAACAAAGCACGACAGGAGAAAGATGAACGGCCACAAAAGTGCGGTTCTATGGTTCACCGGGCTTTCGGGAGCCGGAAAATCGACGCTCGCGGTTGAAGTCGAAAAGGAATTGCATCGCCGCGGCGTCCATTCGTACATTTTGGACGGTGACAACATTCGCCACGGATTGAACAAGAATCTCGGGTTCACTCCGGAAGACCGCAAAGAAAACATTCGCCGAATCGGCGAAGTGGCGAAACTTTTCGTCGATGCGGGGGTCGTCACGCTCAGCGCCTTCATCTCTCCTTATCAAGAAGATCGCGATGGCGTGAGAGAACTGCTCGAAAAAGATGAATTCATCGAAATTTACGTGAAATGCGATGTCGGCGAATGCGAACGCAGGGATCCGAAAGGGTTGTACGAAAAAGCGAGGGCCGGCGAAATCAAGAATTTTACCGGAATCAGCGCTCCTTACGAAGCGCCCGAGAAACCGGAATTGATGGTCGAAACCGATCGCCAGTCGATCGAACAGTCAGTCGCACAGGTGATCAACTACTTAGAGAGTGAAGGGTTTCTGCAATAAGACGAAACAAAATTGCCGCCAAATTGAAATGAAAATGAAACTTACTGCCTTTACGGGCAGTTTTTATATAGGAGAATCGAAACTTTAGAGGGTGATTACTCGTATATTTATCATTGGTTTGTGATAGGATTGTAGAGACAAAGAAGGATCATCATCGGTTCCCGGGATCGATTGAGGATAAAGGAAGAGTGCACTTGAAAACAGTTAATCTCATGGGCATGAATTTCATCAACACCGATATGGAACAACTCGTGGATCATCTCGACGGAAGGTTGGCGCAGTCGGAAAATATTTTTCTCGTTACCGCCAATACGGAAATCGTCATGCATGCCCGAAAAAACCGTGATTATTATTCGATCGTCGATACGGCTGACCTCGTGACGCCTGACGGAGTCGGCGTCGTCATCGGTTCGAAAATTATCGGAAATCCGATTCAGCAGCGGTTGACCGGGTTTGATTTGATGATGCAGCTGCTGTCGTTATGCTGCGAGAAACAATACACGGTTTATTTCCTCGGAGCCAGCCCCGAAGTGATCGAGCGGGCGGTGGAACGCGTAAAGCGCGAACAGCCGGATCTCGAAATTGCGGGGTATCACCACGGGTATTTCAACGGGGAAGAAGAAGCGATCGCTTTTGAAATTCGTAAGTGCGAACCAGACATCGTCTTCGTCGGCCTCGGCGTACCCAAACAAGAGCAATGGATCGCCAAATACCGAAAGCTGTTCAAAAAAGGGTTGTTCATCGGTGTCGGCGGCAGTTTCGACGTGTTAGCCGGAGAGGTGAGGCGGGCGCCCGTTGCTTGGCAGAAATTGAACATCGAATGGCTGTATCGGCTGATTCAACGTCCGTCGCGGTGGAAACGAATGACCGTATTACCTATTTTCCTCTTAAAGACGGTCAAGGCGAGAGTTTTGCGAAAAAATCTTTAGGCAATCGTTCACAGGAGCAATAACATCCACAGACAACAATCGTCGGCTGCGTTCGAAAGTTATTGCAGGCAAAGCGCGGATTCTTCCGTAAAAAGTTGTTTTCTTCCTTTAGGCGACGTATAATGTGTAGGGTGAAAACGGATTGTAACTTTAAGGAAATCGGAACTGTTAAGGTCACTATACGATGGAAATGTTAAGGATCGATGAAATTCGGGTAATGATTATACGAAATTCACGAATCCCTTGAGAAACTCCTACAAAGGAGAGGTTATCTATGAAGAAAGTATTGACGTACGGTACGTTTGATTTGCTCCACTGGGGCCACATTAATTTGCTGCAACGCGCGAAAAGTCTTGGAGACTATTTGATCGTGGCGGTATCGACGGACGAATTTAATGCTTTGAAAAATAAAGAAGCCTATTACAGCTACGAAAATCGAAAAACGATTCTTGAATCCATCCGTTACGTGGATGAAGTCATTCCCGAAAATTCCTGGGACCAAAAAATCCAGGACGTCAAGGAACATGACGTTGACCTATTCGTGATGGGGGATGATTGGAAAGGTCACTTCGACTTCTTGAAGGATTATTGCGAAGTCGTATATTTGCCGCGAACGGTCGGTATTTCTTCCACGAAAATCAAACGGGACTTGTTGACGGCGAAAAATGGTTAAAGAAACGATCATCACCTTGTATTTGCAAGTGTGCAAGGTGATGTTTGCCTTTTTTAAAACCTTCCGGTTGAAACGCAAGGTGACTTTTCTGACCTCTTTCGGCCAAAACAGCATTTACGTATTGGAGGAAATGAAACGGCGGGGCGTCGCTTGTGAAGTCGTTTTTTTATACGAAAAAACGTGTCCGTATGTGCTCGATTCCGTTGAAGGCGTTCGTGCCCTTCGTTTAGATTCGGGAAATCCGATCGATTGGCTGCGGTCGATCTACCATATGGCGACGTCCAAGACGATCATTTTGGATAATTATTTCGCGATTTTGTCGGCGTTTGAATTTCGGGAAGGCGTGGAATGTATACAGTTGTGGCACGCGGCCGGCGCGATTAAGAAATTCGGCTTGAAGGACCGCTCCGTGCCGAAACGCCGGAAACAAGCGATTCGCAGGTTCCGCAAAGTGTACGAACGCTTTCACAAAGTGGCTGTCGGCTCGGAAGCGATGGCTGAAATTTTTACCGAAGCTTTTGATTTGCCGCCTGAAAACATGATCAGGACGGGAGTTCCACGAACGGATCTTTTTTTCGACTCGGAAAAAATCGAGCGCATCACGGAGCAGCTGCGGAATGCGAATCCGGCTTTGCAGGACAAAAAAGTCATTTTATACGCGCCGACTTTTCGTGACGGCCAACGAGATGGTTTTGAATGCCGTTTGGATTTCGACTCGATGGAACGGGCATTGAAGGACACCCACGTATTGTTGCTGCGCTTTCATCCAACGGTCACCCGCCGAAACGACTACGAACGAACACATCCGGGCTTTGTTTTCGATTATTCCGACCATCCGGACGTAAACGAGCTCTTGTTGATTACCGATGTTCTCGTTACCGATTACTCCTCAATTCCTTATGAATTTTCGTTGTTGCGCCGGCCGATGATTTTCTTTACGAAAGATCAGCAGGAATACAAGCGGCAGAGAGGCTATTTCGGGGATTACGAATCGATCGTTCCCGGGCCGGTAACGAATGACACAAAGTCGGTCATCGAACTCTTGCTTAAAGGCGAGTTCGACATGGGGCGCATTGAGAGGTTTTCACAACTATGGAACCGGTATTCCACCGGGCAATCCAGCAAAAACGTGGTTGATTATCTTGTCGAAGGCGGGAAACAAGCCGAATGGAGCGCCCGCGAGCGGAAGGAACCGGTTTTCTGATGGGAAAGATATGAGATGAATCAATGGACAAAATGGGTTACGACAGGGGTCGTGCGAATTTACCGCATGGTGTTTCATATCGTCGCGCTTTTGCCGGCACGAAGAAAGTTGATCGTCTTTGAGAGTTTTTTTGGAAGACAATACAGCTGCAATCCGCGTGCGCTATACGAATACATGCAGGACGAACACCCGGAATACACGATGATTTGGAGCGCAGATCCGCACTATGCATCGCTCTTTGAAGAAAGAAACGTTCGATATGTCAAACGATTTACCATCCGATGGGTATGGCTGATGGCTCGCGCCGGATATTGGGTGACAAACGTTCGTCTTCCGCTCTGGATGAAGAAGCCGAAGCATACCGTATATTTGCAAACATGGCACGGAACGCCGTTGAAAAAACTTGGCGCCGACATTCGCGAAGTGCATATGCCCGGCACGAATACGGAAAACTATCGTAATAATTTCCGCAAGGAGTCGAGTCGCTGGGATTATCTCGTTTCCCCGAACGCTTATTCATCGGAGATTTTCGAGCGAGCGTTTCACTACGATCGAGATGCGATTATCGAATCCGGATATCCCCGGAACGACCGCCTGCATCAACTCAATAACGAAGCGGCGATTCGGGATTTGAAGGAAAAGTGCGGCGTCCCTTTGGACAAGAAGGTCGTGCTGTACGCTCCAACGTGGCGTGACGATGAATTTTATGAAAAAGGGCGATACAAGTTTAACGTTCCGTTGAATCTGGCGGACATGCAGGAACAGCTCGGAGATGAATTTGTCATTCTCCTGAGAATGCACTATTTGATCGCGGATCGACTCGACTTGAAAGCGTATAAAGGGTTCGCTTATGATTTTTCCAATTACGAAGATATCACGGATCTTTATTTGATCTCCGATGCACTCATTACCGATTATTCATCCGTATTTTTCGATTATGCGAACTTGAAGCGTCCGATCTTGTTTTTCGCTTACGATCTCGATCGCTACCGCGATAAGCTGCGCGGCTTTTATTTTGATCTTGAAAATGAGGCGCCCGGCCCGATTGTGAACACTTCCGAACAAGTCATCGAAAAACTCAAGGAAATGGCTGCTTTGGGTTTCACCGTGTCGGAGCGATTTAACGACTTTTATCAAAAGTTTTGTTATCTTGAAAGCGGGGTATCCTCGAAAAGAGTCGCAGACCGCATATTCACGGAAAGGGAAAAGTTATGAAATCGATGGTTACGGTCATTCAAGAACAATTCAAGAGCTTTTATTTGATTTGCCGCCTGTCTTTTTTTGAGATCAAAATTGAAAATAACAAAAACTACCTCGGGATGTTCTGGGAAATTCTCAGCCCGATGATTTTGATTGCGATTTATTGGTTCGTTTTCGGTACCGGGTTGCGAAGCGGCGAAACGATTCGCGGGGACGTTCCGTTTTTGCCCTGGATGCTGGCGGGCATCGTCGTTTGGTTTTTTGCCAATCCGGCGATTTTGCACGGGACGAAATCGATTTACAACCGGATCAAGATGATTTCAAAGATGAATTTTCCGATGAGCGTCATTCCGACGTACGTCATCATGTCGAAATTTTATACGCATTTGTTGTTGGTCGCTGTCATTTTTATTATTTTACAGTTTTTCGGTTTCTTCCCGTCGCTTTATCTCGTGCAGCTGCCTTATTTCATGTTCGCAGCATTCGTTTTGCTGTTCGGCATTTGTTTGGTAACGTCGACGATTTCTGTCATCATTCCGGACATCCAGAAGTTCATTCAAGCGACGTTGCGCATGCTGCTTTACTTGTCGCCGATATTATGGGATCCGGCGAAATTTGTGAATTCCGATTACTCATACGTTCCGTTTATCATGAAATTAAATCCTTTGTATTACGTTGTTGAAGGATACCGGCACTCGCTGCTTGGGGACCAGTGGTATCTCGTGCAGCATTGGCAATACACGATTTACTTTTGGGTGTTTGTCATCGCCGTCATGCTGTTCGGAGCGTCGATGCACGTCAAATTCCGCAACCGTTTCATCGAATATATTTAATACGTGAGAAGAGTGAACCCATATGGCCAAATCCGTCATTCTCGAGAACGTGACAAAAAAATATAAAATGTACCAAAGAACTTCGCAGAAGCTGCTTGATCTCGTCCATCCGAACGGGTACGGGGAAGATTTCTACGCATTGCAAAACGTCAGTTTCGAGGCGAATCAAGGGGACGTCATCGGTATCGTCGGCGTCAACGGTTCAGGAAAATCGACGTTGTCGAACATCATTGCAGGTGTCATTCCTCCTACGGAAGGGACGATCGAGACGCATGGAGAGACGGCGTTGATCGCCATCGCGTCGGGGCTGAACAATCAGTTGACCGGCCGCGAGAACATCGAGTTGAAATGCCTAATGCTTGGCTTCAGCAAGAAGGAGATTCAGCGGCTGGAACCGGAGATTATCGAGTTCGCCGAAGTCGGCAAGTTCATCGACCAACCGGTGAAGACGTATTCGAGCGGGATGCGATCGAAACTTGGGTTTGCGATCTCGGTGACGATTGATCCGGACATTCTCGTGATTGACGAAGCTTTGTCGGTCGGTGACCAGACGTTCGCCGACAAATGTTTGGATAAGATGAATCGTTTCAAGGAACAGAACAAGACGATTTTCTTCATCAGTCATGCGATCGGCCAAGTCAAACAGTTTTGTGAAAAAGCGTTATGGCTTGAATGCGGGGAAATCCGCGCTTACGGGTCGATTGATGATGTGATTCCGAAATATCAAACATTCATAAAAGAATACAAGGCGATGTCCAAGGAAGAGAAGAAAAGGTATAAGGAAAAGGTCATGCAAAAACAAAACGGGACAGCAAGAATGTTGGCCAAATAACCTTTTTGTCCCTGTCGGGAGGACAAAACCGATGAGAAAACCGAAATTAAGCGTCATTGTTCCGGTATACAACGTTGAAAAGTATTTGCGGGATTGCCTCGATTCGTTGGCGGCGCAAACGCTTGAAGATCTTGAAGTGATCATGGTGAACGACGGGTCAAACGACGGAAGCGGGGAGATCATCGAGGCGTACGCGGCAAAGCATGCGAATTTCAAAGCCTTTCACAAAGAAAACGGGGGGCTGGGTCATACCCGTAATTTCGGTTTGCGTCATGCGCAAGGGGAATATGTAACGTTTGTCGATTCCGACGATATGGTCGCCGAGGACGCTTATGAAAAAATGTATCGCAGCGCGCGGAAAACCGGTTCGGACATCGTGACCGGAAATGTTGTGCGTTACACGACGAAAAAAACGTTTCCGTCCGCGTTGCATCAAAAAGTGTTTCGTATAAACAAAAGGAAAGCACATATTACGCGCGACACAGAGTTAATGTACGATACGGTTGCATGCAACAAATTATTCAAAAAATCTTTCTGGGAAAAGCACGGTTTTTCATTCCCGGAAGGCATATTGTACGAGGATCTTCCGGTAACCATTCCCGCGCATTTTCTCGCTACTTCGGTGGACGTGTTGACGGACACCGTTTATTTTTGGCGAAAACGGGAAGGCGAGGACAAATCCATTACACAAAAGCGGACTCAGTTGAACAATTTTCTTGATCGCTTGACTGTAATCCGCCGGAACGACGAGTTTTTCCGGGAGCACGACATTCACGGGGAACTTGAGGACGAGAAAAACTTCAAAAATTTAAGTTTGGACCTCCGTCTGTATTTAAATCAATTGGACCGGGTCGACGAGAATTATGTAGACGTTTTCGTGAATGAAGTTTCCACCTATTTGCAGGACATTCCCGACCGCGTGTTCCGAAGACTGAACGCGATCGATCGTTTGAAATATTACTTTGTCCGCAAGCAAGACAAGGACAAATTGCTTCACGTGCTTCATTTTCAAAAAACCCGCATGAAACGGACGAAAGTGTTGAAGAACAACGGAAAAATCTATGGAAATTTTCCGTTCAAGGACGAAGTGCCGGAAGAACTGCTCGTAATGAACGACGAGTTGAAAGTGGTTCGTCAAGTAGAATCGGCTGAATGGTCGGGAAGCGAACTGCGAATTAAAGGATTTGGTTTCATCGAAAAGCTCGACATGGACCGGCCCGGGAAAGTTCAATTAAACGTTTGTTTAAAAAATCCGGAAACGGACGAGACGGTCGATGTACCAGTGAAACTCGTGAAGCGTCCAGACGTGACGCATAAGCAAGGAGTGAAAATCCCGAGCCGAATTCCGCTTAGGCGGCTGTACAACATTCACTGGTCGGGTTTCGTCTGCTTGATCGATTTCGATCGACCGGAGATTGCCGCTTTGGGCACGGCCCGGCTGCAACTATGGTTTCGCCTTGAAGTCGACGGAGTGACGAGGCAATTCCGTGCAGGGAGTCCCGTGAACGGGAGGGAAGCACATCCGCCCTGTCATGTATACCGGCAGCGACGTGTGCTCGTTCGATACAACCATCGCGGGGATTTATTCCTGTCCGTTTCCTCGCTCGACTCCGCCATCTCCGACTTGCAAATCAAGGACGATTTTCTTTTCCTGAAAGGCTGGACGAAGTTTCCGTTATCCGAGACGCGTTTGAAAATCGTCCATTTTGCTGCGGGCATCGAGCACGAATATGCGCTTGACAAAGAGGATGCCGCTGGGGAGTACGCATTCGAAGTCATCGTGCCTTTGCGTCAACTGGAAGAGACCGTCGACCCTATGCAATGGATTTTCTTTCTTGACCACGGCGGGGAAAGAAAACCGTTGACCGTCATCAAGGAAATCTCCGGGGAGAGCTTTCCCCGCGATTACCGAGAAATCAGGCTTGGCACAACACCCGTCGGAAACTTGAATGTGACATATCGCTATCTCCACCCCGTCCTTCAGCGGTTTTCGTTGAAAGACCGAAAGCTGTTTATCGACGTTAAAGTGTACCATCGTTATTTTGCTCGTTTCGACAGCGTGGAAGACGTTAAGTTGACGCTTTCTCATCAAGAATCAGGGAAAACGATCGATCTGCTGACCCATGTACCGACAGAGTCATCAGGAAATGACTTCGTATACAGAGCTGAATCGGGCCCGGTGATTCGTGAAGGTTTTATCGACACTGGAAAGTGGAATGTATACTTTGAAGTTTACGGCATAAAAGATAAGGAAACATTCGCGGAACGGCGAAGGGTGTTTGTCGAGGAAGAATCGCCCGATTTTGAACAGCAAATCGAATCGGGGTTGAAATACAAACCGTACCGGACGAAAGCGGGAAACTTGTCCGTTCGAGTGCTTTTGCATTGGCATTGGTTGGAACGCGGCCCGCGTCGTCAAGAAGTGGTCCGCAAGCTGTACAAAGTGTTCCGCCTGCTGCCGATTCAAACGAAAACAGTCGTCTTTCAGAGCTATTGGGGGAAATCGTACAGTTGCAATCCGAGGGCCATCTATGAATACATGGTCAAGCAAGGGTTTGATTATCGCTTTGTTTGGTTGCTAAACAACGAGAACACTCCGGTGAAAGGCCGGGCGAAAACGGTGCGGATTGGATCGTGGAAATACTATTATTACTTGGCAAGAGGCAAATATTTTATCAATAACGCCAACTTCCCCGATCATTTTATAAAAAGAGCCGATGCGGTCGAAGTACAGACGCTTCACGGAACGTTCTTGAAGACGATGGGCTTGGACGTGCCCGGAGAACTCGAATCGGAGAAAAAACGAAAGAAATTTCTCGCCCGCTGCGCTCGTTGGGATTATTTGTTGTCACCAAGCAAGTATATGACGAACATTACGCGTCGGTGCTATCAGTTTGACCGTACCCACTTGGAAGTCGGATTTCCGAGAAACGATGTGCTTTACAAGCGCAATCACCGCGAACCTATCGAGGCGATCAAGCAAAAACTCGGCCTTCCGCTCGACAAGAAAGTCATTTTATATGCTCCGACCTGGCGGGTGAAGAATCGATTCCGTTTTGAGCTGGACTTGGATGAAATGCAAGAAAGGCTTGGGAACGACTATATCGTGCTGCTCCGATTGCACTATTTGGCTGCGAGAGCAGTAAACGTGACTCCGTACCGCGGCTTTGCCTACAATTTTTCGGCGTATGACGATATTCAAGAGCTGTACTTGGTTTCCGACATGCTGGTCACGGATTATTCGTCGACGATGTTCGACTACGCGAATTTGCAGCGGCCGATCTACTTTTTCACGTATGACCTCGAATATTACCGGGACCAATTGCGGGGATTCTATATCGATTTGGAACAAGAAGCCCCCGGACCGCTCGTGAAGACGACGAATCAATTAATGGATTCAATCGTCGATGAGGAAAGTTATCAAAAGCTGTACGGAAAGAAGTTGGAAACGTTCAAGGAGAAGTATTGCCAATTCGAATCCGGAGAGGCGAGCCGGAAAGTTGTTGACGCTGTTTTTTTCGGGAATACGACCGAATCCGGCAGCGAATGAAACACGCCTCGATTAGAAAGAGCCATTAGCGAACAGGAGCGTGATCCAATGGCCGTTTCCTTGTTGAAAAAGTTGTTTGCCGCTGACCGCGGATCTTTGTTGGAAGGCAGCAAAGCGGTTACCGTTCTCGGTTCGGGACGATGCGGTACGTCAATGGCCGCCCGGGCCATTCAGTTTGTCGGGGTCGATCTCGGTTCCCGGTTTATAAAGGAAAATCATACGAATCCGAAAGGCTTTTGGGAAAACAAAGTGATTGTGGACGTGCACAAGCAAATCAAAAAAACGCTCGGACCGCGTCCGTTTCCGGAAAAGTGGGAAAAGAAAGCCGAAATCCGTCCATTCAAAAAACAATTAAAAAACTCGTTGCAAGAACAGTTTGCCGGTCAGCCGATTTGGGGTTGGAAAGATCCTCGGACGGTTGAAAGTCTTGCGATCTGGAAAGATCTTTTGAACGAACTCGGCGTGCACGCGTATTACTTGATTATGGTGCGCAATCCGGCAGATGTCGCCGCCTCTTACAAGGAGGCGTATGAGCGGAAAGAAGACTCTGCCATGCACCAATGGTATATGCGCACGTTGCTCTCGCTTGTCGGGACAACCGGACAGAAACGAGTGCTCGTCGATTACGACGAGATGCTCGACAACAGTCTGGAAACGTTAAGAAGAATTACGACGGCGCTCGACTTGCCGTGGCCGGAGAATGAACGATCCTTAAAAGCCGAACTGGACGATTTTATTGATCCGAACCTTCAACATAATCGAACGACGTTGGAGGAATTGGAGCAGAAGCCCGATGTTCATGAAGACGTCAAGACGTTATATCGGTTATGTCTGGAAGGCGTTCATTCCCAATCGTATTTGGAATCAAAAGCCTTTTCTGAAGAAATCCGCCGGTTGTACGACAAGGTTGAAAATCCCCGTTTCTAAGCGGGAGAATCGCCGAATCGGGAAAACGAAGAACATCCGAAACGTAATTTCGAGAACGGACAATTCATCGACTGCGCCTTGCTTCGGGCAGTTGAAAGGAACCAAAGTCTCCAATCGCCACGAGCTTCCGAGAAACGCGTCAGAAAGGAGTGAAAACATTGATTCCGAAAGTCAGTGTCATAGTTCCCGTTTACAACGTTCAAGAATATTTGCGGCAATGTCTCGATTCTTTGACGGAACAAACCCTTGAGGAACTCGAAGTGATTCTCGTCGATGACGGATCGACCGACCTGAGCGGTTCGATTGTTGACGAATATGCGGAAAACCATGCGAATTTTCACGCTTATCATAAGGAAAACGGCGGCCTCGGGCAGGCACGCAATTACGGCATCCAGTTTGCGACTGGTGAATATCTTGCCTTTCTTGATTCCGACGACTACGTCGCCGCAGATGCCTATCGAAAAATGTACGAATCGGCGGCGGAGAGCCATGCGGATCTTGTTATCGGAAACGTAAAGCGTTTCAACTCAAAGAAAATTTATCGTTCCGGTTTGCACAAAAAAGTGTTTAAAGAAACAAAGTTTCGGACCCGTCTCACTGAAAGTCCGGAACTGTTGTACGATACAACGTCTTGGAACAAATTGTACAAAAAAAGTTTTTGGGACGACCACGCGTTTGCGTTTCCAGAAGGCATTTTGTACGAAGATTTGCCAGTGACGATTCCCGCTCATTATCATTCAGACTGCACGAATGTGTTGACGGATGTCGTTTATTATTGGCGGGCACGTGATGGGGAAGACCGGTCCATCACCCAGCAGCGCCATGAACTGCGAAATTTTCTTGACCGCTTCGCGGTAATGGAAATGGTTGATGCGTTCTTTGAACAACAAGGCATTGCCGGCCAACTCAAGGAATTGAAAGATTACAAGGCTTTGAGTCTCGACTTGAAAATGTACCTCAATCAGCTCGACGAAGTCGATGAGGACTACTTGGACGTGTTTTTTGAAAAAACCGCCGATTATTTGAATAAAATCGACGTGCGCGCATTGGAACGGCTGCATGCGATCGACAGACTGAAGTACTACCTCGTTGAACGCGGGGAAAAGGAAAAGCTCTTGTCGGTGTTGGCGTTCGAAAAGAATGAAATGGCGAAAACGAAGATTGTGAAAGAAGGCGGCGCGTATTACGGGAATTATCCTTATCGAGACAAGCTGCCAAAGTCCTTGTACAGGCTCGACGATGAATTGCAGGCCGTCGCGAAAATTGAGCGTGTCGAATGGAACGGCGATCGGCTTACGATCACAGGACATAATTATATTAAGAAAGTAGATATGAAACGAAAAAGCAAGGTTCGCTTGCGGGCGGTGTTAAGAAATCCCGAGACTGACGCGGAAACGGAAGTTCCGGTCAAGCTTGTGAAGCGAACCGATGTCACGCATAAGAAAGGCATTCGCGTCGACGACAAGCGTCCGTTGAAACGATTGTACAACTATCATTGGTCCGGTTATGAGATGGAGATCGATTTCACGAGCGAGCCAATCGCCAATCTCGGATACGGCAAATGGGAACTTTGGTTTACGCTCGACGTCGATGGATTTGTCCGTCATTTTCGTGCCGGCGGCCCGGTGAAAGGGAAGAAACCGCGGCCTCCTGTGAACCAGACAGGGGAGCGATTGATTTTTGTTCATTACAACGGTGCATATGATCTGACGGTTGAAGTCCGACAGCTGCCCTCATACGTCGACGACATCACTTTGAAAAAGGATGAATTGCTGTTGGAAGGCTGGGTAGACCGTTCATCCGCATCGGTAAAAGTGGAGTGGCAGAACGCGCGCGAACCGGTGATCCACCGCTTTCCGTTGGAGGCGGTCAAAAGCGAGCCGGCCGCGGAGCGTTTTCGCTTCCAGTCGCGGTTGCCGCTCGACTGTTTGAAAGGGACGGGCGAGAAGGAGGAATGGAGCGCCCGCGTCGTGCATGGGGAAGAATCATTGCCGTTGTCCGTTTTAGCAAATTTGGAGGACTTACGTTTCATTCAACACGATCGGGAGGCGGTCGTGAAAATCGGAGCATCAGGCAATTTGGTCATCGAATCCCGAAAAATTCAACCGGTGATGAGAAACGTAAGCTGGAACGAAAATCGCCTGCGTGTGGATTTCGCGTTTCCGAAGCCGTTTGCTGCGGAAGCACAAACCGAATGCGTGCTTGCCCTGCATCATACGGAGAGCGGGACCGTCTTGCAAACGACGTGCGAACAAACCGCGGAAGGCACGTTTTCCGGCGAATTTGCTTTGCTTGATGAATGCGGGAGAGCTAAGTTGGATACGGGAAAATGGAAGGTGATGTTCGAAATGCATCGCCGCCGCGAAGGGCGTTTGCAAGTGGAGGCGCGAAAAATCAATGTCAGTGATGAACGAGCAGCGAAGTTTCCAAAGTTGACGGTCTCCGGGTTGAACCATCTTCCGTACCGGACGGTCGACGGTAATTTGAACTTGCACGTGAAGCTGCATTGGGATTGGATCGAGCGGGGACCGAGAAGGCAGGAGATCATTCGAAAAGTGGGGTATCCGCTGTTTCGCTGGCTGCCGATGAACAAGAAAAAGGTCGTGTTCGAAAGTTATTGGGGCCGGTCGTACAGTTGCAATCCACGAGCGATTTACGAATATTTACAACAGCAAGAATCGGATTACCGCTGCATCTGGGTATTGAACAACGAGAATGTGCCGATCAACGGATCCGGAGTTCCTGTGCGAAAGAATTCATGGAAATATTATTACCATCTCGCCACCGCGAAATATTTTATCAACAATGCCAACTTCCCAGACTTTTACGAAAAGCGGAAGAAGGCTGTCGAAGTGCAAACGCTTCACGGCACATTTTTAAAAACGATGGGTCTCGACGTACCCGGTGAAGCCGACACGCCGGAGAAACGCCGGAAATTTTTAAGACGTTGCAGCCGCTGGGATTATCTCACCTCCCCAAGCCGATACATGACGGATTTGGTGAAGAGATGTTATCTGTACGAGAATGAAGTACTCGAATGCGGTTTTCCGCGGAACGACGTGCTGAAACAAAAACATTCGGAAAGTGCGGAGGCTGCCATTCGGGAACGGCTCGGGCTTCCGGAGAACAAGCGAGTCATTTTATATGCTCCAACATGGCGCGTCAGAAACCGTTTTCAGTTGCAGTTGGATCTTGACCGGATGCAGGAGCGTCTCGGAGAGGATTATGTCGTGCTTCTCCGCTTGCATTATTTCGTGTCAAACGCGTTGGATCTCTCGGATTATCGCGGGTTTGCCTATAACGTGTCTTCTTACGGTGACATTCAAGAACTGTATTTGATCGCGGACATGCTGGTGACCGACTATTCGTCCGTGATGTTCGATTATGCGAATTTGAACCGTCCGATGTTCTTTTTTACGTATGATCTCGAATACTATCGGGACCAGCTTCGCGGATTTTACATGGATCTTGAAAAAGAAGCGCCAGGGCCGCTCGTGAAGACGACCGAGGCGTTGATCGACAGCATTGAGGATATAAGGAAATACAAACTCGAATACGGAGAACGTTTGCGGAAATTCAGAGCGAAATATTGTCAGTTCGAAACCGGCAAGGCAAGTGAATACGTCGTAAGGAAAGTTTTTGATCAAGAGGAGCCCGCGAGTATCGGGCAAAACCAACCGACATCGGTTGAAAAATCGAGCTAACCTGCCGAAAGGGGCGATTGGATGAACGCCAACTTGCTGCGAAAAACGTTGTCAACCTGGTTGAAGACCCAGCCGAAAAGCCAAGGGATTGCCGTCCTCGGTTCGGGAAGATGCGGAACGTCGATGGTTACGCGCTCCTTAAGTTTTCTTGGGGTGGACATTGGGAACGAGTTTATCAAGACGAACGAAAAGAACCCGAAAGGGTTCTGGGAAAACAAGAAAGTCGTCGATATTCAAAAAGAGATCAACAAAGTGATGCGTTGGAAGCGCCCGTACGAATCGGGTTGGCAGGAAAATCCGAAAATCCGGCCGTATAAAGAACAGTTGAAGCGAATGACGAAAAACGAATTCGCCAATAAACAATATTGGGCATGGAAAGATCCGCGCAACTGCGAATGCCTCGATCTTTGGAAAGAAATTCTCGATGAACTGTCAATGGCCATGAGCGCCGTGATCATGATTCGCAATCCGATCGATGTCGCCGATTCGTTTAAGGAAGCTTATAACGACAAAACGCAAAAATCCTTGCGGCTCTGGTACGTCCGAACGCTAACCGTTTTGGCCGGAACCGAAAACATGCCGCGCGTCATGATCGATTACAACGATTTTCTCGACGACAGTTTCGGCAGCATGCGAATGATAGCCGATTCCCTAAATCTCCCGTGGCCGGACGACGACGCCGAATTAAAACGAAAGCTCGATGATTTTGTCGACCCCGGCTTGCGCCACCGCGCAACCGATCTCGACGAACTGCGAAACTCCCCGGACATCGACGCCGATTTTAAAACGCTGTACGAACTTTGTCTCAAAGCCTCCCGCGATCGCGAATTCTTCGAATCTCGTTCCTTCCGGAACGAGGTTGATGAACTGCATAAGGCTTTAATGGAGAGCGGGATGAAGGTTTAACGTGAAAAGCAAGGCTGCACAACGGCAGCCTTGCTTTTTTTACTTGTTATCGTACGATTTGACGAGTCTTTTTAACAGCTTCAAAACATCGGATCCGAGTTCTTCATTTTCAAGCGCAAAAGCACACGTCGTCTCGATGAATCCAAGCTTCTCTCCCGTATCGAACCGGTCGCCGGCCAAGTTATACGCATAAACGTTTTGCTGTGCATTCAGTTTTTCAATCGCGTCCGTCAGTTGAATTTCTCCGCCTGCGCCGATTTGGTGTTCGCCAAGAAAATCGAAGATTTCCGGTGTGAGGACGTATCGACCGATCATCGCCAAATCCGAAGGCGCTTGTCCCGGAGACGGTTTTTCCACGAAACGTTCCACTTCATAGAGGCGATCTTTCGTTGTTCCCCCGTCAACGGGAGCAATAATGCCATAACGGTGCGTTTGATCGTGCGGCACTTGTTGTACGCCAATCACGGAAGCTTTCAGTTCATCGTATTTATCAATCAATTGCTTTAGCCCCGGCTCCGTCCCGCGGAAAATATCGTCTCCGAGCAAAACGGCAAAAGGTTCGTTACCGATAAACTTTCGCGCAGACCAAATGGCATGGCCGAGTCCCTTCGGCTCTTTTTGGCGTATGTAATGAATTTCGGCAAGATGCGTAGATTTTTGAACCGCCTCAAGCAGCTCCTGCTTATTTTTTTGTTTCAAGGCATGTTCCAATTCGGGCGAACTGTCAAAATGGTCTTCAATGGCTCTTTTGTTCCGTCCGGTTACAATGATAATGTCCTCAATCCCCGACGCGACCGCTTCTTCCACAATGTATTGAATTGCGGGTTTGTCGACGATCGGAAGCATTTCTTTCGGCATCGCCTTCGTGGCAGGCAAGAACCTGGTTCCTAACCCTGCTGCCGGGATGATGGCTTTCGTGATTTTTTTCGCCAAACCTGTCACCTC
>DASSOY010000010.1 GCA_035700025.1 Bacillales bacterium
GAAATGAATGGGTGATCGACGGTATGGAAATGCAATCAACAAAATTAACTTCAGCGGAAATGGGTAAGCTTTGGGCGGCTTATATGGGAAACACGATGGGCGAATGTATGTTGAAATTTTATTTGAATCATGTCGATGACGAGGAAATCGAAGGGTTGCTCGAGAACGCTTTGCAGCTCGCGCAATCATATGTGGGCCAAATCAGACAATTTTTTTATGCAGCGGATGTTCCAATTCCGGTGGGATTTACGGATGACGACGTCAACTTTCAAGCGCCGAGACTTTTTGAAGATGAGTTCTACTTGCATTATTTAAGATACTTGGGCAAGGCCGGTTTAAGTCTTTATTCCGTAGCGGTGCCCTATATGACGAGAAAGGACGTCAGACAGTTTTTCATTGATTGCGTCAGTAATACGACTCAGTTGCTTAACGATGTTGATGAGTTATTAAAAAAGAACGGAAGTTTGATGAATACTCCTGAAATGCCCGCACCCGAACAAGTGGATTTCGTGAATAAACAATCCTTTTTAAATGATTTCTTTGGGAAAATGCGGCCGCTTCACGGGTTGGAAACCGCACATCTTTACGGTAACTTTCACACAGACATCACCAGCAAGGCACTCATTCTTGGGTTTTTGCAAGGCGCAAAAACAGAGGAAATTATCAAGTATTTGCGTCGCGGGAAGGAAATTAACGAAAACCATATGGAATCAATTTCGACTAAGTTAAACGAAAGCTACGTTCCGACTCCCAAGTTGTTGGACCACTTGGTCACAACCTCCACGGTTCCGACTTTTTCAGAGAAGTTGATGGTTTTTCATAAAATTGACATGTTCTCGATGCGGATAAGGGAATGCGCGAACGGCATGTCAGTCAACGGAAGAAAAGACATAGGGGCGATGTTTGCTAAACATCAACTAACTGTAGCTGCGTTTGCTGAGGACGGAGCGAATCTGATGATCAGACATGGTTGGTTGGAACAACCGCCTGAAGTGATTGACCGGGAACAGTTAGTGTCGAAACAGTAAACACTCCACATTTTGGGGTGTTTTTTTCGTTTTAGACGGTTGGAGATCAACCGTATTTTTTATTGTATAATAGGAGGGGCAAGCCTTTGACAGAATTTTTAAATGGTTGAGAGGGGCGATTGCGTATGCAAGACGTATTAAAGCAGCAATATGAGATGATTCGGAAAGTTCGAGAACATTTATTTGATTTTATGGAACACCTCCCATTGGAGAAATTGCATGAAAAGGTGCCGGGGTTCGGAATTGACAGCATGATGGGCGCCCACTTGCATGCCGCTAACAGCTACCGGTACTGGATCGACTGGTTCGCGTCTAAACGGCACCCGAGTGAGTTTAAAGACATTTCGGAATTGTTGACGAAGAAAGCGGATGTACAGAAAGATCGTGAAATTTTCGCGGCAGTCGACGAGACGGTCGAACGGTTCATTGACAAGTATCATTCCTGTTGGCTGGAAGAAATTGAGCATGCCGTTGAGGAAAATGGTCAGCCAATGCGGTTGACCCCGCTGTTCCTGTTGTCGCATGTCGAGACGCATGAATTTCATCATAAAGGGCAAATCGTCGCGATGGCGCGGCATTTAGGCTTTGATTTACCGCCGTATGAGCGGCTTGGTGCGTTGTTTGCTTAAAAGGAGGCACCTCAATGAATTTTTAACCTGGAAGAAGCAATCGAAATACTCGAACGCACGCCTGTGACTTTGGCGTCACTTTTATCAGGACTCTCTAAGGATTGGCTTACATGCAACGAAGGTGAGGGCACTTGGAATGCTGCAGAAGTTGTCGGGCACTTAATTGAAGGCGAGAAAAACAACTGGATTCCGCGGCTTCGGTTTATATTAAGTGAAGGGGAGGACAAGCCGTTTCCGGCGTTTGACCGGTTTGCTCATTTGAACCAAGCGGAGCGGTTGGTGGGGGACGAGCTTGAGGAATTTAAGGAGTTGCGTGCGGCAAGCATCGAACAACTGAAAAGTCTTGTAAAAGAAGAGCAGCAGCTCGAATCGACCGGTGCACACCCGGCGTTTGGCGTCGTCAAGGTGCGGGAATTGCTGTCTGCGTGGGTCGTTCATGACTTCACTCATCTTTCGCAAATCGTGCGGGTGATGGCTGAGCGCTACCGGGAAGACGTCGGTCCGTGGGTCGAGTATTTAGGCATTTTAAACCGAAAATCATGATAAAGGAGCGGGTCACATGAGAATTTCGCATGTGCGCTTGTTGGTGCCGGATGTTCGCGAATGCTTTTTGTTTTACCGGGATGTCATGGGATTGAACGTCCGTTACGGAGATGAAACGACGCCTTTCGCTGAGTTTCAAACGGGCGATATCAACCTCGCATTAGAGCCGCCGATGGTGGACGAACCCGTCACAGTGATCCGCAATCCGAACGGCATGAGTGTCAACGACCAGGTTGCGGTCATTTTCAGCGTGGAAGATATAGACGCTGTTTATGAGGACTTGAAAGGCAAAGGCGTGGCGTTTGTGAAAGAACCGTATGATGAAACTGAGTGGAACATGAGGATCGCCTACCTTCGCGATCCGGCAGGGAATTTGATCGAGCTGAATCAAGGGATATAAAGATAAGCGCATGGGAGCCCATGCGCTTTTTGTCAGGAAGTGACTTCTTTGCGACTCATCACGCAAAGCGTGATTGAGACGAACAGAATCGACAGCCCCATCATCACGATGACCGCAAAAACCGGATAAAGCATCGGATAACCGAACAGGTTGACGGTGCTGAATTCATCGAACAAATACCATACTTTCATGACGTAGATGAATGAAAAGGTTAATACGGCACGCAGCCAGTCGACACGGATCATTTCATACATGATCAGCGGCACAGTGAATACGAACCCGTTGATGAAAAACGTGATCAAGACATTTTTGCACAAAGAAGAAGTTAGGACAATGAGCAAAGCAAATGCGAAAGCGCCGAGCAGGTGAATGCCAAATTGCACCCAGTGATACTCGAACATTGTCAACGGATAAGGAGAGAAGAAATAATCAAAGTCGTATTGAATCGGCATATGCCAGCCCTCATTGCCGTATTGCAAGAAGTTGAAGAATAAGTTCCATAACTCCCAGGCGATGACCACAAGGAAGGTATAGACGGCGACTGCGCCAATTTTTGCCCAGGCCAATGCTTTTCTTCCTTTTTTTGAACTTAAAAGATAATGATCCACACCGGAGCTGTACTCATTGGAGTAGATCGGGGCAAGGCCGATCAACAACATCGCTGCCGTAATGCCGAAGGCAAAGAAGTTGACGAAATCAATGTCTTTCATCGGTCCCTTGTAATAGGAAAAATGCGAGAAGTCGATGTCATCGATCATATCGCTTTCCTTTTCGGCAAGCGAATTGTTTTTCTGTTCTAGCTTCTGCTGCCGTTCTTGGAATCGCTGTTTAATTTTTTGTGCCATAGCTATTTCTTCGTATAAGCCTAATTTAATTTCATCACTTTCCGTCACGACTGGATTGTTTTCGTTCGCTTCCAAATGGGCAATCAGCTTTTTGTTTGCTTGATTCGCCTTTTCTACTTTTTCCGCTGTGAGCGGTCCTTCCCACTGATCGTAGATTTTCTGCTGTAAGGGCGAAGCGTTGTAGAACGTAAAGCCGGTCGACATGAGGATCAGAAGGAAGAAAGCGACGTAAATGATCTTTTGCTTGAAGATCTTGTATAGTTCGAATTTAAAAAGTTGCATCAGCCGGCGGCCTCCTCGTCGAAGTAGTACAAATACAAGTCTTCCAGGTTGGGCCGTTCATTTTTGGCATTCGGATGCGGTTGTGAATCGCTCAAGATGCGCAACCGGAATTGATCCTCGTCGCGGGAGATGTTCCCGACCTTATATAACGATTGAAAATGCGGGATTTCCGTTTCGGCTGCAGAGACGGACCACACTTTGTCTTGGATGCCGCCGAGCAATGCTTGCGGCGTTTCCTTTTGGACGACCCGCCCGGCTTTCATGATTAAAACCTCTTTTGCGATGAACTCGATGTCGGAGACAATGTGGGTTGACAGCAGGACGATGCGGTCCGTCGCAATTTGCGACAGCAAATTGCGAAACCGGATTCTTTCTTTCGGATCAAGACCTGCAGTCGGCTCGTCGACGATCAAGATTTTCGGATCGTTGAGCAGCGCTTGCGCAATGCCGACCCTCCGTTTCATGCCGCCGGAGAACTTCCCGATCTTGCCCTTGCGGTTTTCCTCGAGACCGACAAGCGTCAGCAGCTCGGCGACTTTTTTCTTGGCGACGTCTTTTTCCAACCCTTTCAAGGCGGCGATGTACAAGAGAAACTTTTCCGCCGAGAACGTTTTATAATAACCGACGTGCTGCGGCAAATACCCGATCAAATCCCGGTATTCATGGTCGAGTTCAAAGATTTCTTCGCCGTCGAGCTTAATCGACCCCGAAGTCGGTCGGGAAACGGAAGCGAGCATGCGCATGAGTGTCGTTTTTCCGGAGCCGTTCGCCCCGAGAATACCATAGACCCCTTCGTTCAGTTCAACGCTGATGTCGTCGACTGCGGTTTTTTCACCGAACTTTTTCGTAACGTGTTCAATCGATAATTGCAACGGAATCTCCCTTTCTCATCATTCGGTAAAATTGCAGGATGAACACGGCGACTGCCAGCATGTTCAAGGCTGCGTAGTAAATCGTTTGAATGCTCTCCAGCCAATGCGTGGCTTGTTCGGACAGGATGATTCCGTAGCTGACGGCTGCCCAGATGACCACCGTGGCGCTCACGGCGACAGCGCTCCGCTTGATTTTGCCAACCGCGGCAAAGGCGATCGCGGAAAAAACGGTGAACGGCGTCATCCAATGAAGAATCAACTTCCACAGCCAAATGTCGTCCGCGAAAAACGGTACAATCAATGTCATCAACACGTTCAAAAGCAAATTGTAACCCCCAACGATGACCATTTTCGAAAGCATAACCTCTTGCAGCGAATGCTTCAGCGACATTTCCAGCTCAGCCATGCCCTCGCTCTGGCTTTTCAGCACTTCGAGCAAACCGAAAATCAACGGAAAAGGAGAAAGGAACATCACCGTCAAATAAGGATCGAGATTTTCCGCGAAGAGAATCACGAGACCGAGCGCGAAGAACAATCCATTGGCTGCCCAGAACAGCGGGTGGATCGTGCTGAATTCCCGGGTAGACGTCCGCAGTAATTCCCTCATTTTTTTATAAAAGAAATACGTTTTTCGCTTTTTCTCGGGGACGTGCGGCCGGAGCGCATCAATGGTGGCCGTGATTTGTGTTTCGCTTGGAAATTCTACGTCGTATTCGCCCAAAATCTGTTCAAGATCTTCGCGATCTTTCCCGTTCATCGTCTTCACCTCGCTTGAGAAAATATTCGAGCTTTGCCAGCCCTTGCCGGAGGCGTGATTTCACCGTCGGCTCTTTTGAGCCGGTCACCTCGGCGATTTCTTTGATTTTCAAATCGTGATAGTAGCGCAACAAGATCACTTCTTTTTGATATTCGGGCAGCGCTTCGATCGCCGCTTTTACGTGTTCGCGCTGTTGTTTCTTCTCGAATATGTACGGCACGTCGCTTTTGTCGCTCGGGAGGTGCTCCGACAACTCGGCTTGCCTGGCCGTTGCTTTGTAATCGGCACTTTTCCAGAAATCCCGGCAATGGTTGACGGCCAACGTGAACAGCCAGCTTTTGAACGAGCCTTTGTTGCCGTACGTGTCAATCTTCTTCATCATTTTGATGAAAATCTCTTGTGTTAAATCGTACGCGATGTCCTTGTTGCCGACCTTTCGATACACGAAGGCAAAGATCGGCTTGTAATAGTTCCGCGTGAGCACTTCCATCGCCGCTTCGCTGCCTTGCAAAATTTCTTCAATGAGCTGCCGTTCGCCGGACACTGTCCATCACCTCCACCTATTCTGACGACAAGACTGGAGAAAAGGATTTAAATGATTTTTAAAATACTTTAAGTTAACCTTGATGTGAGGAGAAATGTCAAAGGGAGGAAGGATGTTTCGATGTCGGAACAAGCTTTGAAGATTGCTGAAGCATGGCAGAAAGCGGTCAACGATAAGGATATAAAAAAATTGCTGGCGTTGTCGCACGGCGAAATCGAAATGGCTGGCCCGAAGGGGTCGGCGTTCGGGCACGGGATTCTCGTGGAATGGATTGGGAAAGCGGGATTAAGTTTGCAAACGCGGGCAAGGTATGTGAAGGACGACATCGTCGTCCTTGAACAGGACGGCGTTTGGACAGACGGTGACGGCAACGTCACCGGCGAAGCGAACGTTTCGACGGTGATGAAAGTGGAAGACGGGAAAGTGAAATACGTGTCGAGGTATGACAATGATTTGGATAAGGCGTTGACACACGCTGGATTAAGCAGAAAAGATCAAATCTAGGTACGCCTAGATTTGATCTTTTCTAATATTCGCTTCGAACTGTTCGAGCAACGAAGCGGCACAATCATCAACGAGTGCCATCGAGGCAAATGTTTCATCGAGAAATTGTTGTTCTGTCATATGACGAAAGAGCGCGACGAGCGGGTCGTAATAATGATTGATATTCAAGAGCCCGCACGGCTTTCGGTGAACGCCGAGCTGTGACCAAGTGAAGATTTCCATGAACTCTTCCAACGTTCCCGGTCCGCCGGGCAGTGCGATGAAACCGTCGGCCAACTCGGCCATCTTCGCTTTCCGTTCATGCATCGATTCGACGACGATCAATTCCGTCAAATTCGAATGGGCCATCTCACGTTCTTCGAGCATTTTCGGGATGACCCCGATGACTTCGCCGCCGTTTTCGAGCACGGCATCGGCAACAGCTCCCATCAGCCCGACGCTCGAACCGCCGTAAACAAGCGTGATGTTTCGTTTCGTCAATTCTTCTCCTAATTGGATTGCGCCTTCGCGGTAGACCGGCGATGCGCCGTCCCGCGAGCCGGAAAATACAGTAATGGTTTTCATTTTGACCGCCTCCAACATTTTCACCATCTCTCACCATTATAGCTCTTGATCTGCTACACTAACATCAAGTTCATTCATTTTAAGGAGATATGAAAATGAAATCACTCGAAGGACAAGCATTCCCGCCGCTTAAAAGAAATTATCCCGTCTTCCGATTCATTGGCGGGAATGTCGTGTCTTTCTTCGGCGATCAAATTTATTTGATCGCGCTGCCTTTGATCGTATTAGCCTTGACGGGGTCGGCGTTAAGTATGGGAACGGTGGCGGCGCTCGAACGGCTGCCGATTTTGCTCCAGCCGGCAGCGGGGATTTTGGCTGACCGGTTCGACCGGAAATGGCTTTTGCTACTGTGCGACATCGGCCGCTGTCTCGTCGTCGGTGTGACGGGCGTCATTTTTATCGCAGGTGGTTTAGTCATGTGGCAAGTGTATACCGCTGCCTTTCTCGTTGGACTGATGAGCCAGATTTACAATGCGTCACAGTTTGCCTCTGTGCCTCAGCTCGTCCGAAAAGATGACTTGCAAGCCGTGAATGCCGTTAATTCCGGTTTGGCGCAAACGGCCGTCCTGCTCGGCCCGGGTCTTGGCGGGTTGATCATCAGCTTTTACAATCCGGGTTATGCGTTGCTAATTAACAGCTTCAGTTTCTTGGTTTCGTTTTTGTCGATTGCCAGCATTTCTATAAAAAAAACCACATTGCCCGAGCGGCGAAGCCAAACGTTTTTCGCGGACTTAACGGAAGGTTTTCAATTCGTGCTGCACACGAAACCGATCCTTTACACAAATCTGGCGATTTTGCTTTCGATGTTCGGGACGACGTTGTTTTTGACGTTGATGATTTTTCATTTGAAAGATACGATTCATCTGACGGCGCAGCAAATTGGCTGGCTCATCTCCTTCGGCGGCGTGGGATCCATCTTCGGTGCGTTGTCGACGAATTTTTTCGTGAAGCTTTTTTCTTACCGGCGTCTCTTATTCACGGCTTCCGTTCTCGGCGGCCTTTCGATCGTTCTCTTCAGTTATGCGCACAGTTTTGCGGCGCTAATGGTGTTCAACGCAATGGGAACGTTGATGGCTTCGATGATGAGTCCGTGCATCGTGACGATTCGGCAAACGTTAACGCCGGATCATTTATTGGGAAGAGTGCAGGCAACGAGCCGTTTTATGGCTTGGGTGCTTCTTCCGGTGTCAGCCTTCTTGGCTGGTGTTTTGGCTGAAGTTTTCGGAACGAGCGCAACAATCTTGCTTGGGGGAGTCATTTCCGTTGTCGCCTCAGCGTTTTATTTACATCCGTCCTTAAAGCGGAAAATGGTAAAATGGGAAGAGAAGGAAGGTGCTTAAACATGCGTTTAACTTACGAACAAATTCCCGATGAAAAAATTCACATGTGCCGGGACCTGTGCAACGAATTGATGGCCTTTCAAAAGGCGAAAGCGACGATCACGCCGGAACGGTTCGATGTCATGCGTTTCGAAACGCGGTTGCTTCCGTCGGTCAAAAGCGCGACGCACAATTACACAGTCGTCGTGAAAGACGGGGACGAGCCGGTCGGTTACGTGTATACGAACATTTCGCCGAAAGAAGCGTACGACAATCACTTTGCTACGTTTTTTGATATGGATTCCGTGAAAGGCAGTCACGTCGGGTGTTTATCGCAATTTTATATAAAAGAAGGCTACCGGAAATACGGGGTCGGCTCGAAGCTGTTCCACTTGTCAATGGAATGGATGAAACAGTTTGAGGATGTCGAAGATTATTTCGTCTATGTCTCGAACGGAAACGAGGACGCGCTCCAATTTTATAAAAGAAAAGGGTTTGTCGTAAGCCACGATATTTTGGGCGGCTTTATCACGGTTTTGCGGAGCAAGCGAATCACCTCTTGAGAGGGGACGTTTCTAGATTCCTTATTTGTCAAAATGCATATGTTTTCGCTGTCGAAATCTGTAAACTGCGAATCCAAGTTCCATTAGAAATCGAAATGTAAATGCGGGATTAGGCGAAAATAGCAAACCCTGTGAAGTTAGACTAAGCTCATGTTGAGTCCCAGGAATTGGATAGAAGAGTACAGAGAGAAATAATTAATTACTTTTTTTGTCTTCCACACCTTTTCCGTAATTCCCTTTTTAAGTTCCTTGCTGATTGTTTCCGTTAGTTGTGAAAAGTTGTCTTTTGTTTCAATTTTTAAGACTTTCTTTTAAAAATTCTCTTTTTACATTTTGAGAAGTAGAATACTTTTGTGTTTGGTTCTCCAACAAATCTTATATTTTTTCTTGGGTGATTTTCAGGTATTTTTGATTGTCAAGAATCCTAAAGATAGTTTCTGCCTTCTCAAAGCAGTCTAACATTTTTTCCTGCGGGTACTTAAGTTTTTCGTAACAGACGCCTTTTTGGAAGTAAAGGTTCCCTAACATCGAAATATCCTTAATTTGAACGGTTAATTCAATACCGCGTTTAACAACCTTGAGAGCAGAATCGTACCTTATGTGGTCGCATAGCATCTTGCCGTAATTGTAATGAACTTTTGTTTTAAAGACGTCATATTCTCTAATTCTGAGATTGGTTGATAATATTTCTTCGAAAAGGGGAATGCTTTTTTCAAAGGCAGTGTTTTTTGAGTGAATTATTGCCATGGCATTCTTCATTTGCATATCCTGAAATTGCTGTTTCACCATAAAATTCTTTGTGCTAACCAGTGTTTCCAAAGCCTCAATAACAGTCTCATATTGGAGTTTCCCTGTTTCGTAAGCGGCTACATAGTAGTGCCATTTCAAGAACAAACCAAAGGTAAAATCGTCTCTTGCGGGCGGTCTTTTAAGCTCGATTTTCGAGGAATTATAAACCTCTTCATAATCCTTTTTAGTGTTTAACTCAACTATTGCCTTTGTCGTTTCCTCAATGTACTTATTTTTTTCCCTTAGCAAAATAGAAAAAAGATAAGGTATATCTACCTGAAGCTTAACGGCTATTTGAAAAATGTTATCGACCCGAGGTAAAATTTCTCCTTTTTCAATACGGCTGATCTCGGATTGTGAACAAATACCTTTAGCCAAATTTTGCTGGGATAAGCCTAATTGTTTTCGAATAAATTCAATTTCCGAGCCTAATGACCTTTGATTCACAATCATTTTTAGACCTCCAAAATTTCAGATATGTACAAATGCATAATTTTGGTGAAAACATGATGAATTCATATTTTAGTGAAAATATCCTGGAATAATCAATTAAAATAGCAAGAAATCGGATTTGTATTTATTTTACAATCAATTCAAAATATAAACAAGTGAATGCAATAAGGACCGCGGGAGGTGAATTATTGAGAGCTTTATTTAAGGTTTTGTTGGCCTTGAACATTTTATCAATTGAGGCACTTTCTTTTCAGATGGTTGTAGATCACTCGAATGTACAAGCAATTGGTCAGGTGATTCAACAAGGGGACAAAGATTTGCCGTACGAGTATTAAAGTGTATTGAAAGGAAGGATAATTATGAGAACAAATTATTGGCGTTTTATCACAATTGGAATGATTCTTTTGTTAGGGACTTCCCTCTTTTTTATTCATCCAGTATCTGCTCAAACAAATGTGACGAATATCTATTTACCGACTAAAGGGACAATCAACGGGGTATTTACAACCTATCATCGTAAAAATCCGACAAGTGTAACAAAAAAAGTTATCCATGGTATTAATGTACATGGGAATGTCAGGATTCGTTCTAATGCATTCCAAGGAAGTATTGTGATTCCTTCTCAAGATAAAAGTTATAAGCTGAATGGTACGAAAGTAAATAATGAAAATACTCCTTACCCCTATTACAAAGGAAGTGTATTGAATCATAATGGATGGAAATTTGAAGCCTATCTATTACACAGAGGATACCATGGAAACGTTGTAATAAATCTGTTCAAAACTAATGGAAAGGGAGAAAGAATAGAAGCATTTACTGTTCATATGGATAATTCTCGTTCCAAAATATGGACTCAGCAAAATATTCACACTCCGTTGAATAAAAAATTAACACGTGATAGTAATGATGAAAAAATTAGTTATACAACTCTGAAGAATAAAAATTATTTTATGACAACATCTAGCAGCAGAACTGATTACGATTTGCTTTTAGGTCTGTATGATGATGGGATTGATATTGAAGTCGAAGGCTGGGAAAATAGGGATGTTGAATCCCCATGGAAGATGAGAACATGGACAGATGTTAGTGATATGTGGGATGAAATTGGTCAAAGCAAGAGTGTTGTTACCCGGGTTAACATTCTAAAATCTATACAAGATGCTAACGGTGCAGATTACTCCTACTTTGATCTTTCGTTGCCTAACCAGGACGGTCAAGAGAGTTTTACAATTTATTGGTATAGTGATAGTTTGGGCCTTCTTGCAATCCCTGTTAATACCTCTTGGACAGATCTTTTGCACGATGGTTCAAATACCGAACATATGCAGGTTACTTACAAATGGAATTATCAAAATGCTTATGATTATGAGTACGGAAATAATAACGAAGGCATATTAACCGATTCTGAATATAATTGGCGTAATGGTTATACTCCGCATAATTCCTATGGTTACATTGAAATCCCCGTCGATTTTGATTTAACTTATGAGTTCGTGGGAAATTACAGGGAATATGCTTATGCAGGTACATCCGACACAGTATGGTATAATGACCAATAAAGATTTTGTCTTTTTTAAAGGTTCGTAAATTTTATGAAATTCAATGGAGAATGTTTTCAAGGGAAAATACTTGAATATGCGGAAAGACGTGCTTAATTGGAATTCTTAAGCACGTTTTTCCCTGTTCTTCAGAAAGTAAGGGGATAAAGCGTGAGAAGAAACATATGGGTAAAAATAGGAATCTGGATTTGCGGAATCATTGTAGGAAGCTGGATCATGATTGACTTTTTATATAATCCACCTGAGGAAGTTATGGGGGCGGCTATCGAAAAGGTGAAAGCCGGCCAACATAGTGATCTCATCCCGGACCAAGTCGCGAAGGAAATAAGAGACTCCCTTGAAAAAGCAAAAGAGCTGCGAAAAACTTCCCCTTATCCAAAGGCTGTTTTACATACTACAATTTATTCAAATACACAAAGAAATTTTCATAATGCTGAAGTGAGTTATATCATTTGGGTAGAGGAATATGACAAAGGGCAATTAAAAAGACAGCATCATGCTGATTTTGTTTTTATCTTAAAACCGAGGATTTTTAAATGGAAATTAGATCATGTGAAAAAGGTTGTAGAATGGAAACCACTATGGATTCGAGAAGGTGACTGATATAAAGAAGGAGTTCGAAAGTTTAAAACAGTTAATAACTCAATATTAGCGCGAGAAGTTGCAAGAGCTTCAACAACGCAGGTTTGATGTTGAATTTGTATTTGTATAAACGCAGGCATGAAAAGAAGGAAAAATCATCAACGTTGCTTCGTTGTGATAAAATCACAGAATTGCCGGGCAGAGCAGGTTTATTTTTTTCATGGTGGTTTGTCAATTCATGCTCGTCGCCTAATTTTATTCCGGATAATACAAAATCATGCTGACCCGCGTCAAGCGTTCGCCGGAATTGTGGTACACGTGCGGACGGTCGGCTTTGAACTGGATGGCGTCGCCGCTCTGGACCGTATATTCTTTGTCGTTCACTCGCACCGTCAGCTCGCCTTCAAAGACCGTGACGATTTCCTCTGTGCCTTCATGATGCGGATCTGCACTCAAAAATCCGCCCTTGTCGATCTCTACCGTATACACCTCGAAACGGCGCTTCTCCTCGAAAGGAAAATAAGGAAGTACACGGTACTTCCCGTTGTCTTCCGACAATGTTTGCACTTCATCCCTAAGCACGACTTGGGTTTCCGGCTGCGGCTTTTGGATCAACGATGTGAAAGAGACTTTCAATCCGTTGGCGATTTTCCAAATCGTCGTGATCGTCGGGGTCGATTCGCCGCGTTCGATCTGGCCGATCATCGTTTTACTCACGCCGGTCAGCTGCGCCACTTTTTCCAAACTCAATTTCTTCGTTTCCCGCAACGCTTTCAAATTCCGAGCGATCACCAAATGAATTTCTTCCATGAGCGAACCTACCTTTCTTTGTTTACACTATAACGACCATAATGTACAATATACAGCATAACGTTATATTGTCCGTTACAGACACTATACCATACGGAGGAGGGACCCGCGTGCCTGTCCTGTCTTTTTTAATCTTTGCATTCGTCACGAGCTTTACGCCCGGACCGAACAACTTGATGGCGATGATCTTTGCCGATAAATTCGGATTGAGAAAAACGGTTCGTTTTTGCGCCGGTGTCGGGACGGGGTTTTATACGATCATTCTATTAAGCTGTTATTTCAACTTGATGTTGAAAACCATCATTCCGAAAATCGAAGGTTTCATGACGTCGGTCGGGGTCGGCTATATGTTGTTTCTTGCTTACAAAATCATCACGAGTCGTAATCAAGGCGGCAAGGGCGAAGTCGCGAAATATAACAGTTTCTTGGCTGGCACGTTGTTGCAGTACGTGAATCCGAAAGGCATTCTGTACGGCATTACGGTCACCTCGACCTTCATTATCCCTTTCTTTCAATCCGGGATGAGCTATCTTCTGTTCTCTTTGCTGCTGGCCCTTGTCGGATTTACGTCGACGTTCAGTTGGTGCGTACTCGGTTCGATGTTTCAAAAGTTTCTCTCGAAATATCGGACATCTTTTAATATCGTGATGGCGATGTTGCTCGTATACAGTGCGGTTTCGATCGTTTTGGAGTGAAAAAATAGTTGACATTGTCAACTAATTCGACAGAAATTCGATGATTCGCATTTATGGGAATGAATTGAAACTTTTTAGAAATGAAAACGTAACTTTTTATAAAGGAGAAGATTGCCGAAGTTTTTTTTACGTCTTTTCCGGTTTCATTGAACAAGGGGGTGGAAGTTTTGAAGCGATCCATTTTCATTATGTTGTCCGTGTTCTTGTTGGTGTCATGCTCTAATGTCAATGCCATGAAGTTGGTCGATGCGAAGGTTAAAGTGGTTACGGACAGGAGCATTAGCGGTGCAACGAAGATCACTTATGGTCAGAAAAAAGGTGAAATCATCGTGCCGACGATATTGCTTTACCAAATCACCTTGAAAAACAACGGAGTATTCAATTTCAACGTTCACACCGTCGATGTAAACATCAAGCCGGATCCCGATCTATTGGCGGCAACGAAAAAAATCTTTGGGAAAAATATTTTCGATACCGAAAAAGCGAGAGTGGCGCACGGGAAAAAAATATCGGATATCGGTCCTTTTGGGCAAAGGACATGGGAAATTCACTACGAAATTGGGGCGAAAAAGGAGAACCCGGAAATTCCGCCTTTGCCGAGCCCATCACAATTGAAGCAGTTGGAAAGCGTTGCCTCCCACGCGAAATTGGTGATCTCCAAAGACGGGAACATCATCGGAAGCCTTCAGCTTAATCCTCAATAAATAGTTCAAATCATGCATCCGTTCTAAATCATCCTGAACGATGCGGCATAAAAAAAGGCTTGAATCGTCCAGTTTTTAAAGACGTTTCAAGCCGGCTTCCGATCAGACCGACGACGGCGGTCGTTAGTGCATACGGAAAAATGATGGTTAACGTTTCTAAGTTGAACGGAAGGTAGCGCGGTTTTTATCGTCTTCGAATAAATTTCTTTTCGTTTTTCGAAAAAAGTGCTTGACTTTCCGGATGCGTGAGCATAAAATACAAAAATAGATGACATGTCATATAAATTTTCAAAACGGAAAGGCCGATGCTCATGAACGATGACAAACGAATGAACGAACAAGTTCGATACATGATTCTCGCTGCCCAGCGGCAAGGCAACCGTATCCTCGAAGAAAGATTTCGGCAAATCGGGCTGACGTCTTCACAGGCTGAAGTATTGTCTTTGCTGGATAAATATGAACCGCTTTCGCTGAAGGAACTTGGCGCAATGCTTGTTTGCGAATCAGGGAGCCCGTCGAGGCTCGTGAACGCGATCGTGAAAGCGGGACTTATCGAGAGGAAACCAGACAGCCGGGACGGCCGCGTGCGGCTGCTGCAATTAACGGAAGAAGGAAGGAACAAATTGCCGAAATTGCAGGCAATTGAGGACGAATTGTACGGTTATCTTGACCGGACATGGCCGCAGGAAGAGAAGCGGCAAATGATCGAGTTGCTTCAGCGATTCTTGAAAGATCTTCCGATCGCGAAAGCGTTGAAACGTCGAGCCTTGTGGGAGGGAAACAATGAAAAGAAATCGGATCATTAAAGGGTTGCTTTCGATCGCGGCCGGGATTGCGGTTCTCGCGGCAATCGCATACGGAGGCGAGCAATTCGCCGAGCGTTATTATGACAAGAAATACGAACCGCCGGGGGAATTTATAAAAATCGCCGGCAATCGGATTCATTACCGTGTTGAGGGCAGCGAGGGACCGTCTGTCGTCATAGAACCAGGGCTTGGCCATGGGGTGTTGGAATGGCTGACGGTACAGGACAAAAGTGCAAAATTTGCACGGGTGTTGAGCTACGACCGTGCTGGTTACGGCTGGAGCAGCTACGCCAAAGGTTCCCGGTCGCCGGAAGAAATCGTCGAAGAACTTCACGTTTTATTAAAAAAATCCGGGTTGCCGGAGCCGTACGTGTTCGTCGGTCATTCCATCGGAGGCCAATATGTGCGCTTGTATGCGGATCGTTACCCGGAAGAAGTGAAAGGGGTCGTTCTCGTTGATGCCCGGCATGAGGCTTATTCGACACTCATGAAAGCGGAAGAAGAGAAAAACATGAAATTGATGAAACGGCAATTGCAAATCGGTTCGTTTCTGTCGTCGTTCGGCGTTCATCGTCTAGTTGGTGAGGCAATGCTGCCGGATTACTATCCGGAGGACGTCAAACCGATCCGCAATCATTTCGGATTCAAAGATCGATTCATGGAAGCTTTGAAGGCCGAGATCGCGCAAACGGACGAAACGGCAGCACTGTTGAAAGCAAGCGAGTTTAACGAGCAATGGCCGCTCGTGGTGATCCGCCACGGCAAACCGATGCCGAATGCCAAGGCGGAGCGGGCATGGGTGGCGACGCAAAAGCAATTGGCCGCGCTGTCGGCCACTGGAAAAGTTATTGTCGCTGAAGACAGCGGACATGATATTCACATGGAACAACCCGAGGTCGTCGTCGAAGCGATACGCGAGATGGCTAATCTCGATTGAGGAGTGGCTGCCAATGAACGTTCAATGGATTCGTCACGCGACGCTGTTGTTGGCATTCAACGGTAAGAAATTGTTGGGGGGGACCGGGAAAACGAACTTGGCATTACAATTCCGGAAGCCGGAGAGGTTTATGCATTTTAAAATTTTTTTAACACAAAAGATGACATGTCATCTAAATCAAATAGAGGTGAAAAACAATGAAAGAGGTTAAAATTCACGTAATCCGAAACGGGAAAGTGTTGATCGACCGCGCGCTGGCGTACAAGGAACAAACGATTCATCCGATGCCTTACACCGGCTGGTTTAGAGGAAAGAAGAAGAAAATGTGGGTGCCGGTTTCCTCCTACTTAATCGAACATCCGAAAGGACTCGTGCTGGTCGATACCGGCTGGCACACCGACATTCGTGACAAACAGCGACGCCATTTGTCGTATTTGGTTTCGACGATGTTTAAAGGCAAGCTGCCAGAAGGCGAAGCGATTCACGAGCAGCTGCACAAAAGAGGATTTTCGCCGAGTGACTTGGACTATGTCGTGTTAAGTCATATGCACACCGATCACGTGAGCGGGTTGAAACACGTGAAAGATGCAAAGCAACTAATCGTTAGCGAAAAGGAATGGAACGCGGCCAACAAAGATTTTGGTTACGTGAAATCGATGTGGGAAGGCGTGAAAGTGGATCTGTTTTCCATGGGGAAGATTCCTTTCGGTCCTTTTCACAAAGGGTTGGATCTCTTTCAAGACGAGTCTCTCTACCTCGTTTATACCCCGGGTCACAGCAAAGGGCATGTTTCCGTGTTGGTGAAGGTTGCCGGAGGTTGGGTGCTGCTCGCCGCAGATGCCGGCTATTCGCCGCTGTCGTGGAACGAACAAATTTTACCCGGCGTGGTCACCGACGAAAACGATATGAAGAAATCGCTGCAATGGGTGAAGGCTTTTTCGGAGCGAAGTGATTGCGTGGAAGTCATCGCCAACCACGATCCAGAAGGCAAGGAACGAATCATTCAATAGCCTTGCGCAAAAGGGGAAGGCATCCGCCGATGGCCGTTCAGTACAGACGAATCGCCATTACAGAAGGCCGGCATTTCCCATTCACGTGCGCTTATGATCAAAAGACTGTGGTAAGATTTAGTAAAGGAGGAATAACCATGTTTTGGGATATTGCTGGACCGGTAGCGCTCATTTTGTTCGCGGCGAACTTAATTTGGTCGATCGTTTTGTTCAAAAAAGGCGCCCCCTTGACACTCATCGTTTGCGCGTTCATCAGCATCGGCCTCTGTCAGGTGTTTTGGTGGTCGATTGGCAAAGGGTTGGCGGTTGTTCCGGCGCTTCAAGTTTTCGGCGCCTTGTTCCTTTGGTTACGACAGAAAAACCATCCGGCTTGACGACGCTGGTGGAAGGGTAGTGGAGGTGTGGCATGTTACGTAAAGCAAAGAAGCTGCAACCGGGGGACAAAGTTGCGACCATCAGTCCGTCCTGGGGCGGAGCCGGGGAACCGGAGCTTCGCTGGCGATATGAACAAGGGGTGAAACGACTCCAAGAGGTGTTCGGCCTTGAAGTGGTCGCAATGCCGAACAGCTTGAAAGGAGCGGAATTCCTTTACGAGCATCCCGAAGCACGTGCGCAAGATTTGCTGACCGCGTTTCGGGACGAAAGCGTGAAAGGAATCATCGCCAACATTGGCGGGGAAGACAGCATTCGCCTGTTGCCGTATATTGATTTTGAGGTCATTCAAGCCAATCCAAAGATCTTGATCGGTTATTCAGACGTGACCGTTTTGCATCTCATTTGTCTGAAAGCCGGATTGTCCTCCTTTTACGGACCTGCGGTAATGACAGATTTTGCGGAAAATGTTGAAATGTTTCCGTATACCGTGCAAATGTTGAAGAAAACGTTGTTTTCAAGTGACGTAATCGGGAACATTGAGCCCGCGGAGACATGGACGAGTGAACGTTTGGAATGGACATACGACAACAAAAATCAAAGACGAACAATGCAGCCGAATTCGGGGTATGAGCGATTGCAAGGTTCGGGAATCGTACAAGGCCGGCTGATCGGCGGCTGCTTCGAAGTTTTGGAATTCCTGAAAGGAACGGACATCTGGCCGCATCCCGACGATTGGGAAGACAGCATTCTATTCTTTGAAACTTCCGAGGAAAAGCCGGAACCGCATCTCCTTAAATACGGATTGCGAAACTATGCGGCTCAAGGGATCTTGCAAAAGGCAAACGGCATTGTATTTGGGAAACCGGCGGACGAAATGCACTATGAGGCTTACACGGCGGTGATTCGCCAAGTCATGCAGGAATATGCGTTGACGGATACGCCGGTCCTATATAACTTGAATTTCGGACATACGGAACCGAAGTTTGTCCTCCCATACGGGGCGAAGGCCGAGATCAATTGTCGTGAGGCAACATTTTCGATCTTGGAGAACGGTGTCGAGGATTAATGGCTCTATAAATATTTTTGTCGGGGCACGTTGCGCTGAAACAATGACAGTTTAAGCACCGTTTTATGGACAAGCAAGACAAAAAAAGGAGAGGTCATCATGAGAGGGAACGTAGTCTTCGTTGCGGCTGTCGTTCTTATGCTTGTCTTAAGCGGATGCTCGAAGTCGGTTGACGGGTCCATGGCGAAAAGTGTAGACGCCGTAAAGCAAACGGATCAAAGCAAAGACGCATCAGCGGGCGTCGCCGATCGTAAAGAATCCTCGGAATCCAAGCAACAAGAGGGAAAATCAGACAAAGTGACGGAATCGAAGCCAAAGACGAAGGAAGAAAAAAGCCGATCGGAAGCGGATGACGTGACGATGTATGCGCCGAAGGAAAACATCGTGAAGCATTTCGCCGGTAAAGGCAATGAATTTGCAACTTACTCGTCGGAAACGAGCGGAAAACAAGAAGCCCTGTTGGCGATTGTCGATCACAGCGGAGCGGACGTGTTAAAAGTGTATCGCGTCACGCCGGAGCAAATCACGTGGATTTATGAGCAAGGCGGCTTTCCGGGCGGGGACATGCCCGACCTGAAAGCGTTGGAAGCGAAAAGCAACAAGCATGAAGTGCTGCTCAAGGCGCCGCTCAAGCGTAATGCCACGTTCGACGGGTGGACGATCGTAGAAACGGGAGCTAAAGTTGCGTTGCCCTATGGAACATTGCCCGATGTCGTAATCGTTCAGAAAAAAGGCGCAAACGGTGACGTGACGACGAGATATTGGGCGAAACAGCTCGGAATTGTCAAGACCGTCTATGAATTCAAAGGAGACGATGGAAAAACGTATACGATCTCCTCGGAACTTGAGAAGGTGGATTCGAAATAACGAAGTTTCAGTTCGTGAAATCCTGTATGCCGAATACAGGATTTTTTTGCTCATAAGACAAGTTTTGAACCTACACCCGAACTTTTTCGAGGTTCGCTATTTTTCACGGAATTCGTCTTCAATCCTCCGCAAATTTCGATAGGTAAAGATGAGTGCCGTCAACGTGCAGACCGTGCCGAGGGGAGCATCGAGCCAATGGAACAACAGAGCACCGGCGAACAGGGTGACGCCGGTACAAATTTGGTACAATCCGAAAAAGCGGGCCAATCGTTGTACATTGACTTCTTTTCCGTACCACTTTCCGTCGCGAAACCCAGCTATGAGAAAGTGCTTTTTCTTAAACCAAATGAGGTACCCTGAAACGATAAAAAACGCGCCGAAAAAGCAAACCATTCGATAGTCGAGCATCTTGTCTCTCCTCCTGGCTCCATTATAAATGGAAACGGCAGAAACGGGGAAGCCTTCTTTCGTAAGGACGGAAAACCTTCGAATTTTTACTGTCGAATCCGCTCGTGTTACTATTACGGTAGAGGAATTTCCGTGAACTCCGTTCACGGGTTTGCGCCTCTTCAAATTCAGCCGTCATGGAATGAGAGTGATTACGAATGAAAGTCGCCATCGTCACGGAAACTTTTTTGCCGCAAACGGACGGGATCGTCACGAGGCTTTGCGCTTCCATTCGCACGCTGCGAAAAGAAGGGCATGAAGTGTTGGTGATCGCTCCGGATCTCGGGACTGAAGATTTTGAAGGGGCGAAAGTTGTAGGCATCCGCGGGTATTCGATGTTCTTTTATAAAGATAAGAAACTCGCATTGCCGAGCCGGAAAGTGCTTCACCATTTGCGTGAATTCGGCCCCGACCTTGTGCACGTTGTCAACCCTGCGATGCTTGGGCCGGCGGGGATTTATTATGCGGTGCGCAACAAGTGGCCGTTGGTCGCCTCATATCATACCCATATTCCGAAATACGCAGATTACTATCACGTTTCTTTTTTAAAGCCGGCCATGTGGGGGTATTTTCGCTGGCTGCACAATTATGCCGACTTAAATTTATGCACCTCCCGGGCCGTCATGCATGAACTGACGGAACACGGCTTCAAGAATGTGCGGCTTTGGAAACGCGGTGTTGACACGGATCGGTTTTCCCCGAATCGCTTCGATGAGCGAATGCGGCAGCGGCTGACGAACGGAAACGAGTCGAAAACGTTGTTGCTGTATGTCGGCCGGTTGGCTTCGGAGAAAAATTTGGAGGCTTTGCGCGAAGTGTTGGAGTCGTGTGAGGATGTTTGTTTGGCTTTGGTCGGCGACGGACCGTACCGAAAGCATTTGGAAAATCATTTTCAAGGAACGGACACTGTGTTTACCGGGTATTTGCACGGCATGGAACTCGCACGTGCCTATGCTTCTTCCGATGTTTTCGTCTTTCCGTCGACGACTGAAACGCTCGGACTCGTCATCTTGGAAGCGATGGCTTCCGGGCTTCCGGTGGTTGCCGCCAACAGCGGACCGACTGCGGAACAAATCGAGGACGGCGTTACCGGTGTTTTGTACGAGCCTGAAGTGGACGGGAGTTTGGTGAAAAAAATCAGCTTGTTGAAAAACGAAAAGTTCCGCGCGGGACTCGCGCGGGCAGGGCGAGAGGCGAGCCGCGGAAGGCAGTGGGAAGAGCCTTCCCGGCAGTTGATCGATTTTTACGAAGCGGTCTTGGAAGGAAGACATCTTGCGGCGCGCAAAAAATCCAGCGTGCTTCGCAAACAACAATCAGAATGAGGCGAAAGAGGACGATGATTTGAGGAAAAAGCGTTGGATCCGAGCGGTTTTGCAGTATGGTCAGTACAGTATCATCGGAATCAGCTGCGGGCTCATCGATCTCGGCAGTCTCAATTTATTCCTCGTTTTATGGCCGACCGACGATGCTGTCCTTCTCGCACTGTTCAACACGATCGCCTACGGTTTGGCGGTCTTGAACAGTTACATTTGGAATTCCCGTTATACGTTCCGCTCCGGTGCCCGACATTCTCGGGCGCAAATGGTTTATTTTGTTTTGCAAGCGCTTCTGGCGCTCGGTGTCAGCAATCTCGTGTTCATTCTTGGGGTTTGGACACTCGAGGCGTTCGAAGGGGTCCCTGAATGGATGATTCATAATACAGCGAAAGGACTTTCGATGTTTTGCTCGGCGACGACGAGTTTTTTTCTCATGAAATTTGTCGTGTTTCGCAAAAGGAAAAAAAGCTGGTCATGAGGAAGTGACGAGTTTTATAAAAAAGGAGTCATGTACACGTGACAGCAATGTTGATTAAAAATGTTCGTATGTGGATCAACGGGGAAAAGAACCACGGATGTTTGCTCGTTGAGGAAGGGAAAATCGTTTCCGTCGAAGCGGGCGGCTGCAAAGATCGGAAGGTTGATCGCATCATTGACGGAAAAGGGCAGCTGTTGATCCCGGGGATGATCGATGTACATATTCACGGTGCCGAAGGATACGACATGATGGACGGGACGACGGAGAGCGTCGAAGCCGTTTCGCGCGCTTGCGCGAAAACCGGGTGCACGTCTTTTCTAGCCACTTCCGTTTCGTCTTCGTTAGAAGATTTGTTGATAATGATCGACCGTGTGGCTGCGGTTGCCGGCGGGCGTGAACCCGGCGCCGAGATCATTGGCATGCACATTGAAGGTCCGTATTTGAATGCGAAGCGGAAAGGGATGCAGAATGAGCGGTATTTGCGGCATCCGGACTTGGACGAAATGGAGCGAATGGTCGAGGCTGCGGGTTCGCTCATTCGCATGGTCACGCTAGCGCCGGAACTGCCGGGCGGGATCGAACTGATCGAATGGCTGCAGACGCGGAGCATCATTGCCGCGATCGCGCATTCGGATGCGACGTATGATGAAGCGAAGCAGGCGTTCGAATCGGGCGCCAACCACGTGACGCACTGTTTCAACGGGATGCGCCCGATTCATCATCGCGATCCCGGAATGATCGTCGCTGCTTTCGAAGAAAGCGGCGTGAGCGTGCAGGCGATCGTCGACAACGTGCATCTGCACCCGGCGATCGTGCGCCTGATGTACCGGGAAAAGGGCGCCGATCGCATGGTGCTGATCACCGATGCGCTGCAGGCGATGGGCATGGGCGACGGCACGTATGCCTTCGGCGGACACGAAGTGGAGGTGAAGGGAGGCGTCGCCCGCCTGGCGGACGGCACGCTGGCGTCGAGCACGGTGACGATGAATGAAGCGTTAGC
>DASSOY010000011.1 GCA_035700025.1 Bacillales bacterium
CTTCCCTCGCGTTTTCAATTACGTGGGCGGCATCTTTCAAGGAAAGCTCGCTCATCCGCATGCAGCCTAACGATATTTCTCCAACTTCCAAACCGCTTGTTCCAAGTTTCATTTGTTTCATCGAATCCCTCTTTCTTATAGATTTTATTTCAAATCATACCGGCCAACAGGCACAAGATACACCGCCAAGAACCGTTCGGGAATCATTTTTACATTGATTTCATCGTCTTTAAATCCCCCTACCGGCGCAATTGCGAGTTCTTGGGCTTGTGCGACAAGCATCATATTTTGTACGATATGCCCCGCTTCCAACAAGCAAAACCGATACCCGCGCTCACCATAATGCTTTCCAGCATATTGTAAATCCGCAGCGATGATCAAACAAAAGTTACAATCGATGTCTGTCTGTACAAATGCGTTTTCGATCTCATTATGTTCATTGATCCATGTTAATGCATGTTCGCTTGCAACGTACCGGTACAATCCCGATCGGACCTTATCGACTTGTTTGATCACAACAAATATATCATTGGGATATAAAGCACCCGCAGACGGATACATTCTTCGCCCATCTTCGGTTACCCCGGCGGACCATTTTAAGAATGTGCCTAACGTGTCCAGATTTACCCTGCTGCCTTTAATAATCGTTTTTGATGTTTTTCTATTAAGTACGGTACGTGAAATTTCATTTTCCAACCGTTGAAAAGGCAAGAAAATGTTCCTATCCGATGCGGCATAGCGCGTGTTTGTGCCTGGCGTTTTTGGTGTGTATGGATGACTTACCGGCGGCCAGCTTGACGATTCGTGATACTTATTGAAAATCATTCATTATAACCTCGAAACAACGCATGCCCGGCTTTAGACCAAACGACGTCTACGCCGTGCTGCAAAAACAGATCCGTATCCGTTTTAATCCACGTCTTTTCCATTGGTTCACTGACCTTCCTTACAAAAAATTCGTGGTCTTTCCATAAGCCTTGGCAAATATTTTTTAACATAAGGATCACAATCTCGAGGCAGGAGGTTACGAATGGGTATCCCGATTACCGGTTTTTTGTTTTGCGCTGACGAAGGAAGCCTAAGCCCTAACGATGAACATTCCCACACGCTTTACGTCACAACGTGGGACGGCCGTCAAGTCCATGCCCACGAAATGGCAGGATTTACGTCCTTTGATGCTGGTCACCAACACCAATACCGGGCAAGGACTGAAACTGCGCCGAGCGGCGTGCCGCACAATCACCGTTACTATACGATTACTTCCATCAACGACGGACATGAACATCAAATCCAAGGTGTGACGGGACCCGCAATTCCGCTGCAAGGCGGCGGCCATTATCACGAGTTCCGCGGCGTGACGACGATAAGCGGAGCCAATCCGCATCGCCATTCCTACAGCGGCCGCACCGGAAATGAAATTCGCTAACAATCATCCCAAGATTCCATCGAATAACAATCACGATGTTGCAGAAGTTCGAACCTTTGAAGGGTTATAAGACACCTCGACGCTCACAGCGATGAGGTGTTTTCTCTATTCCGATTGCCGAATGGATTCATGAGGCGGGTCGAACAAGTTTTCCTCTGAGCTGCGCACTTGGACGAAACGTGCTTGATTCCCGAACCAATGCAGCGTTTGATTGTGATGCTTCACAATTTCTTCTCCTTTTAATACGGGCGAATCGGTTGTGGAATGCCCGTCACTCACTAAGGTCACATCAAAGCCATGGTCGGTCGCGGAACGAACAGCAGAATCTATGCAATATTCCGTTTGACAACCCATGATGATGACGTGTTCCACTTCGTGTTCTTTCAAATGACCGAGCAGCGGCGTTTCATGGAAAGCATTGTTCGCGCTTTTATTGAAGATTGGCGCAGATTCCGGGACGCGGATCGCCTCATGCACTTGAAAACCTGCCCCTTCACCGCCGGCGACAGAAACATCCCGGATGAAAACAATCGGAATGTCAGCGGCCAAAGACTGATCAATGACGGCATTGATCGTGTTTAGTAATTGTTCTTTCTCGACAACCGCTGGTCCTTCTTCACTGGCTTCAATAATCGCTTGCTGTGCATCAATGACAAGCAGAGCATGTTTTTTCACGCTTCATTTTCCTCTCTCAAGACCATTTTTTATATTAATGAAAGCGGCGGACCGCGCACAACTCGCGCTCGTAGATCGTCCCTTCAAGCGCAATCGATTCGATCGCTTTTCCCGTATGCGGGGCATGAAGCATCTTGCTTTCTCCAGCATAAAACCCGACATGATGGACCGAACCTTCACCTTCCTGATCGGCAAAGTAAAGCAAGTCACCGGGTGCGGCGGCTGTCAGAGCAATTTTTTTACCTTCGCGCGCTTGATCACTCGCATCCCGAGGAATCGTATACCCGTGCACACGTAGAATCGTATAGCAAAACCCTGAACAATCAAAACCGAAACCCGACATGCCGCCCCATAAATACGGAAGTCCGACAAAAGAACACGCTTCTGCGATGAAATCTTCGCCGGTCGTCGGCATCGGCTGGTCATTCACGATCTTCACATCCGTCTTTTGCAGCCAGAGCGATCCGTGCGGAGTATCTACTTGAACCCAACGCCCCTCGCTTCTTAAATAAGGCAGCCGCGTCGCATAACTTACCAGCATGAACGGAAACTTCTGTTCGTTATATAAAATGGCCGCCGAAACCGTCACTGAGGCAAAAATCTTCTCTTTGCGGTTGGACGGTTTTGCTGACAGCTGTTCAAGCGGCATCCAAGCTGGATATCCTCGCGAATCTTTGGACGACGGCTGGTCAGGCACGGCCACTTTCACCCAATCGCCTTGCTCCTCCAGCAGTTTCACTGTCTGTCCATACAGCACTTGCGATTGCACGAGATTTCGACCGCTCAATTCGCGCCGATCTTCGACCGTCATCCCGTTCAGCCAGTCCATCGGTCGTGCAGGACTGCTCAACATCGCTCGATCCATTTCCCTCGGGGATTCCGGCGTCGTCCACAAGGTTGCTACATTTACATTCACAAGACATTCACTTGACATGCATTCACCTCACACTGTTCAAACTATTGTCATTATACTATTTTTTCCGTATAAACGGGCGCTTTTTGCGCAAGAAAAAAAGACCGCTGTTGCGGTCTATGAGCGTTTGCCCTGAATCACTTGACTTCGTTCTTCCATTTGCGGCGGTTTTTCCATCCAGCCGTTTTCGATCATCAGCTTGCCGCCTTTTTTTGCGTAATTGAAAATGTTGCGCGACAAATTAGCCATTTTTAACGGCAAATCGCTTCTTAAACTAAACGAAGTGCCGAGCGCGTTGCTCGTGAGACCGAAACTGCTGAGCAAACTCGTGTTGTACATCATTAACTTGTTTGAAAATGGCGCGATCGTCGACCGTGTGGCCTTTCCCGCCCACGTAGCAGGTGTTTGTATGTCGCTTTGCAACAATAATCCACCCAACTCGGTAACGATTTTTTTCGCCAATTCTTTCCCTTCAAAGAAATAGTTACGTACTTGTTCGTGGTCTGTGACTTGGCTGAACCCCGTCATTAATTGCATGCCCATCACATTTGACTCGATCGATTGATAAATAAGAGCGACTTCGACCACGTTAAGAGTCCGTTTGTCGTTGAAAAGACTGAACCCGCTCATATAAGTTTTATCCTTCACAAATTGGTTTTCCGAAGGAATGTCGACATAAGGGGAACGAGCAAGCACTCCTTTGTCAAGCAGAAGCTGCGTCGTCTTTTTATACATTTCTTCAGCTTCTCTGGTGAATTTTTTGAATAAATCGATGATATCTTCCCTGTAACTGACTGTTGTGTAAAGCGCATGCAATCCTGTCGCAACTTTCGACATCGTTCGCAAGTACATGATGTCAAACATGTGATCAAATAGCGGAGGGGCATCCAAATGAACGTCCAATTCCGTGAAACCGACCGGCACCGGCGCTCCCTCGCGGCGAAGAATCGTTGAAATCGTTTCGACGTCTTGTTTCTCGACAGTGTATCTTTCCGTCATGAGTCGCTTGCTCTCTTGTTCGTCGACGTGAGTTAGGAAGTATTCCAGCACCCGAGCTACCATCGTTTTTTTTTCATAAATCATCCAGAGTGCCGCATATTCTGACGAACATATCGGGTGATTTTTCTCAGTCGTCATTCGCCTACCACCTCTTGTGCACCTTTTCTACATATTTTGTCTCAGGAGAAAACGAATTATCCGGTTCGATCGTCAACTAGTGTCTTCTAATGTTGAAATTCCGCCTTAACAACGTCCAGTTTTGCGGAGCTTTCGGCCCCAACTCCCAATAACTCACGCCGCGCAATCCGTATTGTTTCACCAAATCGAACTTCGCCTGCAAACTTCTTTCGTTTTCAAACCAGACGACATGTCGCTTGCCATTTTTATCCGTATAATTAAAATATGGAGATTGCGCGTCCGGGTCGAACATGATGACCGCTTCCTTTTGATCTGCAAGTTGAGCGGCTTCCTGCAATCCGACTCGTTTCGCCGGAGAACCGCCTTTCTGATAAGGGAGCGTCCAATCATAACCGTACAACGGCATACCCATAATAATGTTTTTGCGGGGGATCTTCGTTACTGCATAATCCAGCACCTTTCGGACTTGATCAATCGGGGCGACGGCCATCGGCGGACCTCCGGTCCATCCCCACTCATACGTCATGAGGATGACGAAATCCATGAGTTTGCCGTGAGCACCGTAATCGTGCGCCGTATACCAAGGTCCTGTTTGCTTTTCACTCGTTTTCGGAGCAAGTGAAGATGACACGGCGAAACCGGCTTTGTGCATTCTTGGCACGAGTTTGCGCAAGAATTGCGTATAATGGTCTCTGTCTTCCGGCAAAAGATGTTCAAAATCAACATTCAAAGCTGCGAAACCTTTCGCTTTCATCAGCTGAATGACGTTATCGATGAGTTGATCCTGCACATTTTCATTTGTCAAAATCGCATGCCCAATGTCCGGCGAAAAAGTGCCTTCGGCAAAGTTGGTAATGACCAACATCGGTTTGCTTTCGGTATTTTCTACCGCCTGCAAACTCTTTTCGTCTTGAAGCGGGATGAGCGTTCCGTCCGCCTTAACCCGGTAGCTGAAAAATGCCGCAAAAGATAAATGTTCCGCTGTGTTGCTCAAAATTTTGGCCATTCTGCCGGTTCCGGCAGGTTCAATAAAACCAATCGTATCGATCGTCGGCTTCTTCTCTTTCGATTTCCCGTTATTCCCGTTCGGGTCATAACCCGTTTGCCGGAGAACGTTCGATTCCGGCGACGACCCGTTTCCGTTTCCGGAACAAGCCGAAAGAATAACGAGAAGAGAGAGAAGGATTAACAGACTAAATCTCGACTTTCTCATCGTACTGCCTCCCGTCGCGTAAGATGTTCTTACTATTCGGAGGCGGTGAACTTTTTATTCTAATGACTTGAAGTTTATCGATTTAAGGCTGAACTATAATAAGACCGCCGTGAAAAACGGCGGTCAAATACAATGTTCTACTGGGCGACATCTTGACGGCGGATCAACTCGAGGTGTTCGGGGTAACCGTAAGAGCCGTGTTCGCTTAAGTCCAGACCGGATAGTTCCTCGTCATCTCTTACTCGGATGCCGATCGTGATTTTCAATCCGTAAAGGATAACGAAGGAAAACAACCCAACATACAAAATAGCGCCAACCACCCCGAGAGCCTGCACCATCAACTGGTGAAATCCACCGCCGTAAAAGAGACCTGCTTTTCCGATTCCGGTTATCTCAACAAGACGAGGTGAGGCAAAGAATCCAGTGGAAAGCGTACCGATGATTCCGGCAATTCCGTGAACGGAAAATGCGAATATCGGATCATCCAATCCTTTTCTTTCAAAATATTGCGAAGTCCAAAAAGTGATCGATCCGGCCATCGCGCCAATAACGACGGCCGCCCACGGTTCGACGAACGCGCAGGCAGCCGTAATCGCCACGAGCGCAGACAGGACACCGTTAATCATCGCTGCCACGTCCGCTTTCCCGACCAACCAAATGGCAGTAAACACGGCTCCGAGCGCGCCAGCGGCAGCAGCAAGGTTTGTGGTTAAAGCAATGTATCCGAAAAAGCCGTCCGCCGTTCCCATCGTACTTCCGGCATTAAAGCCGAACCAACCTACCCACAAAATGAATCCGCCGAGCACCGAATAAACGAGATTGTGTCCCGGAATGAGGTTCGGCGTCCGATCTTTGTTGAATTTGCCGATCCGGGGTCCGAGCAGCAGCGTTGCGACCAAAGCGGCAATTGCTCCTTGCAAATGAACGACCGTCGAACCGGCAAAATCCTGCATGCCAATTTGACCGAGCCAACCGCCTCCCCACACCCAGTGCCCGACCGTAGGATAAATGAATATGGTGAACAACGCGCCAAATAGGAAATAGACTGAGAATTTCGCCCGTTCGGCGAATCCACCCCAGGCGATCGCCAAAGAAACCGCCGCAAAAGCCAATTGAAATAAAAATTTGAGTGACAGCGGCACGTTAGCCCAAGAAAGAGATTCAAACGTCGTTTCACTCGGTTCACTCAAAAACCATCCTTCCGTTCCGAAAAAACCGTTCCCGGTTCCGAACGTTATCGCAAATCCGAATGCCCAAAACGCAATCGATGCAATGGCGAAACTAAGCAATTGCTTCCCGGCAACATGACCGGCGTTCTTCATTCGCGTCGAACCCGCTTCCAACAATGCGAATCCCGCCTGCATTCCAATCACAAGCACAGCGGCCACCATGACCCAAAGAGAATCGAGCAACAACGGAACATTGACGTTTTCCATTTTCTCCACCTCTTCCAATTGTCTTAATTCTTAACCTTTAATGTTAAGTTACCTTACAGTTAAATGAAAATTATGAACTTGATTTCATCGCTTACGCATATGAAAATGTGCATTCAATTGACCTTTTCGCAACTCATTTCTTATGTCTTGCTCCCTCCGTCTTTCCTTCCTGAACGACTGGCGGATTTCATGCGTTTGCACGCCCTCCTCTCTTTGTTCCGCAATTTCCATCAACAGCTCAACGTCCGAAAACGAATACTTCCTCGTCCCTTTATTCGTACGATCCGGAAAGACGAGCCGACGTTCTTCATAATAGCGGATTTTTCGCTCGGAAAGACCCGTCAGCTCGCAGACAGTGCCGATCGAAATCACCTTTTTATCCTTATACATCGTCATGACAACCACCCGGTCCCTTATGATTAATTATCTCTATTTTACAACGGTTCTCCATCTTTTTGTCAGAAAATCTGACAAACAAAAAATCTCCACCTCCGAAAGGAGATGAAGACAGTGGTTAATCGATCGCATTCATCACGATATTTACCTTCACCCAACCGCGTACGCTGTTGATCAACCAGATGTTCGTGGCCCGGCGAAGATCCTCTTTTTTCAAAATTCTTTCTCCAAGAACGCCGTCTTCTAACAATTGTTCTCGAAACGTTCCGTTCAATAAGCCGGAAGCTCGCGGCGGTGTCAGCAAATATCCTTCCATTTCCATAACGAGATTGCCGTTCGTGAACTCTGTGAGTTCTCCCTCTTCATTCCACAGCAACACATCAAATGCTTTTTCGTTTTCTTTTCGATGCGTCTCATACACGCTCCGATGCGTCGTTTTATGGTAAAGAAATACATGATCTTTTGAAACCGGATTCTCTGCCAAAATGACGTCATTATAATCAGCAATTGGGGTAAGCGGACTGCCTTCCACTACAATGGAACCTTTGCGTGAGATGAGCAGTCTCACTTTGTAACCCTCCTCTTGATGGTTATCAGCAAAAACATTCAACCGGCGCTTCACCTCTTGGAGATCAACCGGGAACGAAAAATAGTCGGCTGAATCCTGCAACCGACGCAAATGCCGCTCAAGGAGCACATACTCTCCATTTTCAAGCTTTAAACTTTCGAGCAGATCAAACAGCGGCTGCTTTTCGGTCAACATTCTCGCTTTCGTCATTACTTCACGAGCTTCGGCTTCAGCCGTAGAATCCCACGCAATCCCTCCGCCGACGCCGTATGCGGCCCTATTTACTTTCGAATCGATGACAACCGTTCGAATTGGCACGTTAAATACCGCTTCACCGCCGGGCTTGATCATTCCAATCGCACCGCAATACACTTCCCTCGCACTGTCCTCGAGTTCTTGAATGAGCCTTATCGTATTCACTTTCGGAGCGCCCGTAACCGATCCGCAAGGAAACAATGCCCGAAACACATCTTCCAGTTCCACACGATCCTTCGTTTCAGCTTCCACTGTTGTCGTCATTTGCAATACCGTCGGATAACGTTCGATCGCAAACATCTGCTTCGTCTTGACCGATCCGGTTTTCGCAATTCTGCCTAGATCGTTCCGCAACAAGTCAGCAATCATCACGTTTTCCGCCCGTTCCTTCGCCGAAGCCAGCAACTCAGCAGCTTTCGCTTCGTCTTCTTCCATCCATCTCCCCCTCGCCGAGGTCCCTTTCATCGGGCGTGTAACAATTTTGTTGCCGTCCCAGCGAAAAAACAATTCAGGAGAAGCGGACAAAATTCGATGCCTGCCAATGTTCAAGTACGCGTGATAGCCTGCATGATTTTCAGTCATTTTTTGATAAAAGGAGTAATCATTCCCGGCGAATTCCGCTTGCATACGAACCGTGTAATTCGTTTGGTACGTAGCCCCTTCGGCTATCGCCTGCTTAATCGCAGAAATTTGTTTTCGGTAGACAGAAGTGTCCGTGCACATCTTCCACTCACCGAGTTGAAACCATCGGTCCGTCTGTAATGTTACGTTTTGCGAAGGCGCTTCATAAATCCCGAACCATAACAATGGCAGTTCTCGGTTTTCGTGCACTTGATACGTTGGATCAAACGCCGGTGACGCCTCGTACGAAATATAGCCAGCCGCAAAATATCCTTGTTTCACGCGTTGACGTATTTGTTTCAAGGCGGATAGGACTTGTGTTACATGATCAGCGACGATTGTTTCGACCGGATCAGTAAACGACAAAGGTTCAACAGTTCCTTGTTCATTGGGAAATTCAAACAATAGTTGTGGTTCACTCGGGTGCATCGTGTTCTCCTTATTTTGTTAACATAATGTTATTATGGTAGTCTATTGACGAAATCCTAAATCAATATCGCTTCGCCCTGGTTACAGCATTACTGAACCCATAACTTGCGGAGTTCGACGTTTCCGAACGATTCAAATCGTATGTTTCTAATTGTATGATGGAAGGCACGCCGCTTAATCGGATGGTATTGAAACAACACAAGCCGATATTCATTGATATAGCGCTCGATTTCGTCAATGGATCGGTCCCGCTCTTCCTTCGTTCCCGCCGTTCTGAACGTTTCCAGTTTAGCGTATATCCAGTTCAACTGTTCGTCGTTGAAAAACCGGCGGAAGGTGATACGGTCATTGTAAAATGCGTTCATAAAAGAAAAATGCGCATCGTTCGAGGCGACTTCGCCCATCATCAACACATCGGCTTCGATGTCGATCGTATCGTCGTACAAACTTTCAATGGAAAAGGTGCGGTGCTCAAGATGAATGCCTGCTTCTTCCGCTTTCGCGACATACCATTTCGCCTCCTCAACGGCTCTCGGAAAATCAAGGGAAAACAGTTTAAGCGTCTCCCCGGAATATGCCGAATCTCTCAACAATCCACTCACGCGCTTTCCGTCGCGTGGATGCGAATGCGATTTTTCCGGAAAATAACTCGATGCTTCGATGCAACGGCCTCTCCCGAGATCCCGATGCATAGCTTGGACGTCTGCAAGATGAAACAACGCCTCGCGAAACTTCTGATCCCGCACAATCGACGATTTCCGAAAATTGAAAGCGACATAACGAAACCCTTTTTCAATCAATTCCCGCTCCTGCAAATCCTTATCCACTTCTTTTCCGGAAATTTGAAACGTCGCAGAGATGTTTTGCTTCGGCACATGCCAAAATTGCACTTCGTAGAGGAACGGACGCTCGAGAAAATATGGATCAAACGCTTCGAGCACCAATTTTTGTTCCGATCGTTCTTTCAAGCGAAACGGTCCAGTCCCAATCCATTGATGTTCATCAAACGGGACATCTGCAGGCAATATCGCCAAATTATCGCAGCAAAGAAACCTCGGGAAAAACGCATTCGGCCGTTTCAATTCAAACGTCACGACATTCGGAGACGGACAGTCGATACGCTGAACATCGGAAAGCAGCCAAGAAAACGGCGAATTCGCCGATCGGTAACGAGCAAATGTGTGACGGACATCTTCGCTTGTCATCACCCGTTGATGGTGAAAACGAACCCCTTTTCGTAAATAAAAGGTCCACCGGCGCTGCTCCCCGTCGACGATCCAATGATGGGCCAAATGTGGAAGCAACCGATCATGTTCATGATCATAGGTGATTAACGTATCCCCCAGCTGGTGGATTAAAAAACTTTCGAATGCCACCGACGTATAAAGCGGGTCAAGGGTGGTCACCCGACCTCTCACAATCGTGCGCAACACTTCCTTTTGCTGTTGTGACGATTGCATGCCGAACAACGTTTGTACCTCGTCTGACAAAGCCGAGATCCACGATTTCGGAATCGGCAAGTACAGCAGCTGCATCAATTCATCCATCGCTTCGCGCTCAATGAACGTTGTGACCGCCTGTTCGATTTCAGCTTGGAACGACTGACAGAACTCTAATTTGGAATAATTCCCTCTTCCCTTTCCCGGCCGGTACAGACAAAACCCTTCCTGTTCATACTTTTTCAATTTCCTTTTGACGTTTTTCGTCGTACAATACCAAATTTGTTCCAAATCCGATAATTTGAACGTGACCTTTTGCGCTTCTTCGCACGGGTACAAATGCGCACGCATTTCATAATAAGACAAATCTTTCATTTAAGGCTTCCTCCAAAAAAAGGGGACATTTTTATCCGCATTATACCCTTTTTATCCCCTTTTGGATAGGGCAAAATGACGGCAAGGAAGTGATTCGATGTTCAGAACGTTACACCCGAATATTCGTATTCGGATATACACCTCTTTTCTCAGCCGCACGATCGGTTCGATGATATTTCCGTTCATGGCGATTTATTTCACTGAAGCATTAGGCGCATCGTGGGCGAGTACTTTGCTCATGGCGAACGTCGTCATTCAATTTACTGCGAGTCTTTACGGCGGTTATCTTGCCGATCAACGAGGTCGCAAAAAGATGATGGTTGCCGGCGAATTCGTCAAAACCATTGGGTTTTTCGGCATATTAATCGCCAATTCGCCATGGTGGCACTCTCCTTGGTTTACGTTTGCGATGATCACGCTACTCGGAATTTCTTCGGGCATGGTTAACCCTGCATCTGAAGCGATGCTGATCGACGTCAGTACGAAGAAAACACGTGCATTCATGTATTCGATCAACTATTGGGCCGTCAACATGTCAATCATGATTGGGTTGATCGTCGGCGGTTGGTTGTTCCAAACACATTTTTTCGAACTGTTAATTGCCCTTTGCGCGATGTCGCTTGTCACGTTCTGGATTACGTCGGCTTTCATTACCGAAACATTTGTACCCGGCAAAAAAACAACAGGCGCATACGGCATCAAACCGATTTTTCAAAGTTACCGCACCGTCATTGGAGACTTGCCGTTTGTGCTGTTCACACTCGGCGGCATCGCACTGCTTTCGCTTGAATTTCAGCGCAACAATTTCATTGCCGTTCGCCTTGAAGAAGAAATCATTCCGAAGACGTATTCGTTTTTCGCGAACATACACGTTACCATTGACGGCGTCAAACTGCTCAGCTTATTAACGATTGAAAATACAATCATTATCGTTTTGTTTACGGCTGCCGTCGCGAAGTGGCTGACTGGTCGAAAGCGTCGACCGTTGTTGTACGCCGGTTTTCTGTTGTTCGGTTCCGGCTACGCCATTCTTGCGTTTTCCGATCACTGGCTTTTGTTGTTTTTCGGCGTTATATTGCTTTCCGTCGGCGAATTGTTGTACGTACCTACGCGCCAATCACTGTTGGCCGACATCATCGATGATTCACGGCGCGGCGCTTACATGGCTTTCAATGGTTTTGTTTTTCAAATCGGCAAATTGTTCGGTGCACTCGGCATCCTTGCCGGCGAAGTCATCGGAGGTTACGGTATGGGAATCGCCTATATCGGTTTCGCCTGCCTCGCCGTCACGTTCGTTCATATGGCGCTGGCGAAGCGCTTTCACCAAAAGGTTGCAGCTCCTGTGAAAGAAAACGCTTTGTCAACGAAAGGTTGAGGCCATTCAACTAATGGTTGATCGTGCATGACGAGCAGATGTGCTATCGTTAAGTTAATCAGTGCGCGCTGTATCATCAAAAGGAGGAACCCATCATGCTCGATGCTCGAATCATCGGTTCACGTATTTCGAAATTAAGAAAGGAAAAAGACATGACGCAGGCAGCGTTGGCAGACAAACTGAATGTCAGCCACCAGGCCGTGTCCAAGTGGGAACGGGGGGAATCGATTCCCGATCTCGTCACGCTTGTTCACCTTGCAGAAATGTTTGGTACAACGATTGAAACTTTGATCAGTGAACACCGCGGCAACCAAAGCAAACCTTCGTTAACAGGATTGGCGAAGAAAATTGCCGCAAAACAGCCGCTGCTGGCTGCGGAGAGCATCAACAGCGGCGAAGCCGGCCTTGACGAACTCGTCGAGATGGCCCCGCTGCTAAAATCGAGCGAGTTAAAATCGATTACCGGAGAAATCGCACAAGAACAGTTCCAATGGGATCATCTTGTAAGGCTTGCCCCGCATATCGATGAAACGACGCTGGACCGGCTGGTTCAATCGTTCGATCTCGCCGAGCTTCCGGTTTCGGAAATCACCCACCTCGCGCCGTTTGTGAGCGAACGAACGCTGCTGCACTTGTTGGAAGAAAGCGAAGCGGAAATCAACGATTTCGATGACATCGTCCGGCTTGCTCCGTTTCTGGAAGGATCGTTGGAAAAATTCATGAAACAAAGGGACTTCGGGGAATTGAATTGGTCGCAACTTGAAGCGGTCGCGCCGTTCCTCGAGCCCAACACGATTGTTTCGCTTGCTGAGGAAAAAGGGGCGGGACAGCCGCAATGGCGCCATTTGTTAAAACTCGCACCGTTCCTTGATGAACATCTTGATCGCTACTTGGCCAAAGCCGATGTTTCCGAATGCGATTGGGAACAATTGACAACGATAGCGCCGTTTATGAAAGAAGAAACGCTCGCCGAATTCGTCTCCGCATTACCGAAGGATCAATTGGAAACCGAGCAAATCATCGGACTTGCCCCGTTTCTCGGTACAGATCTGTTAGATGAATTACTTCGCTCCGTCAATGAGAATGAAATCGGGCCGGAGTTCATCTCAGAAGTCGCTCCGTTCGTCAGAAAACAAACATTAAAACAGTTAATGGCACGCCTATCCTAAACAAGAAGCTCCCGCAAACCAGCGGGAGCTTCTTCTCTTACTCTTCGACGCGAAACTGTTGGAAGACGTGATCTTCGTCGACCGGATAGATGTTTTTACCTGTCAAACCGTTGATGATCAGCTTGTTTCGATAGACGGCCAACCCGAGATTTGTCGTTCCGACGCCGTGTGAATGAGAAATGGCGGTATGCGAAAAGATACGATTGCGTACCGCTTTCTTCATTTTGATCTGGTAATCTTGCGTAATTTCATACCGCCCTTTGTCGTCTTTACATAACATCGCGTTGACTTCTTCCATGAAAGCAGGTGTGTTCGGCCGATAGCCGGTCGCGATAACGACCACCTCGCTGTCTTGGACAAACGCTTTTTCCTGCTGCCATTGCATGCAATGCAAACGGTAAGTCCCGTCTTCATTCCGCGTGATGCCGTTGACCTTCGTCAGCGGTTTCAAACGAACGTCCATCGACTTGCCGCCGACGGTATGTTCATACAGCAAATCGTAAATATCGGTAATCGTATGAGCGCTGATCCCTTTATAGAGAAGGTCTTGGGTTGGAAAAATTTCATCCCGTTTTTCTTGGGGTAAGCTGTAAAAATAATTAACGTAATCCGGTGAAAAATGTTCCAGACTGAGTTTCGTTTCTTCCATGGGAAAATAACTTTTCGAACGGGTCAACCAGTCGAGCGAATAACCGCATTCGTCCTTTTCCTTTAACAGCTCGCGAAATACTTCCGCGGCACTTTGCCCGGAACCGACGACGGTCACCGACTTCGCTTTCCTGCAACGGTTTCGATGGCTGAGAAACTCTGACGTGTGAAAAACGTCCTCCTCCGGATACCCCCGGAAAGATTCGGGAACGAACGGCACCGTCCCAACTCCGAGAACGAGATCTTTCGTCTTCACGATTGCTTGCTCGCCTTCGCTAACCACTTCCACTTCAAACCATTCTTCTGCTTCATTATAGCGGACCGCTTCCACGCAATGCCCGAATCGGCAGCTTTCCAGTTGCGATGCCGCCCATTGACAATAATGGTTGTATTCGTTACGCGGCATGTTCAGCCGCTGCAAGAAATAAAAATTATAAATTCGGTTATGTTCTTTCAAATAATTCAAATAGCTGTACGGATTCGTTGGATCGGCCATCGTGACGAGATCGGCCATGAAAGGCACCTGCAGCATCGTCCCTTCAATGAGCATGCCCGGATGCCAGTCGAAATGGCTCTTCTTTTCAAAAAAGAGTGCATCCACTTCCGAAGACTTATCCAATAGACAGGCCAGTCCGAGATTAAACGGGCCGATGCCCACCCCGATTACATCATAAACTTTATCAAACGGTTCCATTTTCGTCATCAACTCACTTCCTTCGGCCGTTTTCTCCTGGACGCGCGATCATAAGCGCAAGGTTAACTGATCTTCTTCGGAAACATTTTCTTTCCATATTTCCGTAACTTCACCGGCCGTGTCGGTATCGACGATGAAAGAGCCGTTGTTGTACCGGTCACTCGCACGAAGATTTTCCGGTTTGACCGTCTCGACCGAGCCGTTTTCCGAACGCAAATGGACAAGCTCCTTGCCGGTGAGGATAAGAATACCCGCCACACGGTGTGGATGAGATTTTAACTCCCGCAACAGAACGACCCCGCGATTGGCGCGCGACGTTTTCTCGAATTCTTTCGCGATTTTCATCTTTTTCACGGCGCCGCGCTGCGTCGCGACGAACAACTCGGCAACACCTACGTCTTCCGCAGGCAGCCGTTTGCCTGCAGCGACCCAATCATCTTTTTTTAAATTAATCCCTTTAACGCCAGCTGCACGCACGCCGACGGTGCTGATTTCTTCTTCGTTAAACCATAACCCGTATCCATTTCGCGTTGCCAAGAATAAATCATCATGTCCGTCCGTCAAATGGACGTCGAGCAGTTGATCGCCTTTTTTCAGTTTTACCGCCACAAGCGCCTTCGTATGCCGCTGCGCTTTGTATTGATTCAATTCCGTTCGCTTCACCATGCCGTTTCTCGTTATAAACAACAAATATTGCGGCGTCGTGAAATCACGAATCGGAATCGCACCGATGATATTCTCGTTTTCGTCGAGCGAAACGAGATTATTCACAGGTTGGCCGAGATCCTTCCAACGTATATCAGGAAGCTTGTGCACCGGCAAATATAAGTAATTTCCCTTATCGGTGAACACGAGGAGTGTATCCGTCGTGTTCATTTCATATTGCGCCAAGATTCGATCGGAATCTTTCATGCCGAAATCTTCACCGTTCGACGCGGAATAAGAGCGAAGACTTGTCCGTTTAATGTACCCGTCTTTCGTCACCGTTGTGATGACGTCTTCGGACGCGACGACAACTTCAAGGTTGATTTTCAATTCCTCCACCTTGTCTTCGATCTTGCTTCTCCTGGCGTCGTTATATTTTTTCTTGAGCTGCAGCAAATCTTTCTTAATGACACCGATCAGTTTTTTCTCGCTGTTCAAGATTTCCGTCAGCTTTCGAATTCGATCCGCCAACTCATCCGCCTCTTTAGTGAGCGTTTCGATATCCGTATTCGTCAACCGATACAATTGCAACGTCACGATCGCTTCCGCTTGTGGTTCGGTAAATGCAAACTGATCGATCAAGTTGTTCTTAGCATCACGCTTATCTTTCGACCCGCGAATGACCGCAATCACGTCGTCGAGAATCGAAATCGCCTTAATAAGTCCGTCGACAATGTGGCGCCGTTCTTCCGCTTTGTTCAATTCATAGCGGGAACGATTCATGATGACTTCTTTTTGATGGTCGACGTACGCGCTGAGCAGAGCCTTCAAGCCCATTTGTTTCGGCGTTTTGTTAAAAATAGCCACCATGTTGCAATTGTACGTAATTTGCAGATCCGTATTTTTATAAAAGTAATTCAATACCCCTTCGGCGTCGGCGTCTTTCTTCAACTCGACGACGATCCTCATGCCGGTGCGGTCCGTTTCGTCGCGAACTTCGGCGATTCCTTCGACCTTCTTCTCCACTCGCAATTCATCCATTTTCTTGACGAGATTCGCCTTGTTCACTTCATACGGAATTTCGGTAATGACGATTTGCTTGCGCCCGCCTTTCAATGAATCGATTTCGGCCGTACCGCGGACGATCATCTTTCCTTTCCCCGTTTCGTACGCTTTGCGAATCCCTTCTTTTCCTTGGATGATGCCTCCGGTCGGAAAATCGGGTCCTTTCACATGCTTCATCAAGTCATCCACCGTGCAAGCGGGATTTTCCATCAAGGCTACGGCGGCATCGACGACTTCTCCGAGTTGATGCGGAGGGATCTCGGTTGCATACCCGGAAGAAATCCCGGTCGATCCGTTCACGAGCAGATGCGGGAACATCGCCGGTAAAACGACCGGTTCTTGCTCGGTATCGTCAAAGTTCGGGGCAAAATCAACCGTTTCTTTGTCGATGTCGCGCAACAATTCAGAGGCGATCGCTGAAAGGCGCGCCTCTGTATAACGCATCGCCGCCGGCGGATCGCCGTCGACACTACCGTTATTTCCGTGCATCTCAACGAGCACGTTGCGCACCTTCCATTCCTGGCTCATTCTTACCATCGCGTCATACACAGACGAATCCCCGTGCGGATGGTAATTACCGATCACGTTGCCGACCGTTTTCGCAGATTTACGAAACGGTTTGTCGGACGTGTTCCCCTCCCGATGCATCGCATACAAGATGCGCCGCTGGACCGGCTTCAACCCGTCCCGGGCATCGGGCAGGGCTCGATCCTGAATAATGTACTTGCTGTATCTCCCGAAGCGATCACCTATCACCTCTTCGAGAGGCAAATCCAAAAACTTTTCTGCATTGGCCACGACGATTTCGCTCCTTATTTAATCCAAATTTGACATGATCCCGCCGTCAAGCATCCGGTTCCGATGCCGGCGCACTTTCGATCACTGCAAGATTTTCATTGTCGAGAATGTTCGTTTCTTCGTCCAACCCGAAGGCGACGTTCGCTTCGATCCATTTCCTGCGCGGTTCCACTTTATCACCCATCAAAACGGAAACCCTTCGTTCCGCCCGCGCAACATCTTCGATGTTCACACGGATCAACGTGCGCGTTTCCGGATTCATCGTCGTTTCCCACAACTGGTCGGCGTTCATTTCCCCCAGACCTTTATACCGCTGAATCGTGTACCCGCGTCCGACTTTCCCGATCGCTTCCCGCAAGCCATGTTCGTCCCAAGCATACTCAACGACTTCCTTGCGCCCGCTCCCTCTTGACACTTTATAGAGCGGCGGCAGCGCAATGTACACCTTTCCTGCTTCAATCATCGGCTTCATGTAGCGGTAAAAAAAGGTGAGCAGCAGCACTTGGATATGAGCGCCGTCCGTATCGGCATCCGTCATAATGACAATTTTGTCGTAATTAATGTCGGACAAGGTGAAGTCGGCACCGATTCCCGCGCCGATCGCGTGAATGATCGTGTTGATTTCCTCGTTTTTGAAAATGTCGGGCAGTTTCGCTTTTTCGGTATTGATCACTTTACCGCGAAGCGGCAACACAGCCTGAAACCGGCGGTCGCGCCCTTGCTTCGCTGATCCGCCCGCGGAATCCCCCTCGACAAGATACAGCTCGTTTTTCGCCGTATTGCGCGACGTCGCCGGCGTCAACTTGCCGCTCAAAAGCGAGTCCCGCCGCTTCCCTTTCTTTCCGGTACGCGCGTCTTCCCGCGCTTTTCGCGCCGCCTCACGCGCCTGAGCCGCCTTGATCGCTTTCTTGATCAACATCTCGCTCGTCTTCGGATTCTCGTTCAAGAAATACGTCAGCTGCTCCGAAACGACGGCATCCACGGCAGAACGCGCTTCGCTTGTCCCGAGTTTGCTCTTCGTCTGCCCTTCAAACTGCAGCTTGTCTTCCGGAATCCGCACGGAAACGACGCCGGTAAAACCCTCGCGGATGTCCGTCCCATCGAGATTCTTGTCTTTCTCCTTCAAAAATCCGGCTTTCCGCGCGTAATCGTTGAACGCTCTCGTGATGGCCGTCCTCGCGCCCGACTCATGCGTGCCGCCGTCGCGCGTTCGCACGTTATTGACGAAAGACAGCACATTTTCCGAATAGCCGTCATTGTATTGAAAAGAAAATTCAACCTCAATTTCATTTTGATCGCCTTCAAATGCGACAACCGGATGAAAAATGTCCTTGTCTTCATTCAAATATTCGACAAACGCCTTAATGCCGGTATCATATTGAAAGGTATCTTTCCGATCCGTTCGTTGGTCGATGAGTTGAATTTGAATGCCCTTCAACAAAAATGCCGCTTCACGCAATCGCTCACTCAAAATGTCGTATTGAAAATGGGTCGTGGAAAAAACTTCCGAATCCGGCTTGAAACGAATCGTCGTTCCGCTGTCGCGCGCCGTACCGATTTTTTCAAGCGGCGTCACCGGTTTTCCGCCGTTTTCAAACCTTTGCCGGAAGACGCCTCCGTCCCTTCGAATCGTCACTTCGAGCCACTCCGACAATGCATTCACGACAGACGCGCCGACACCGTGCAACCCGCCGCTCGTTTTATAACCGCCGTCGGTTCCGAACTTGCCTCCCGCATGGAGTACCGTAAAAATCACTTCGGTCGTCGGCCGACCCGTTCGGTGCATCCCTGTAGGCATGCCGCGGCCATTGTCGACAACCTCGACACTGTTGTCTTTATGAAGTGTGACCTTAATCGAATGGCCGTATCCTGCAAGCGCCTCGTCAACCGCATTATCGACAATCTCGTACACGAGGTGGTGCAATCCGCGGCTGTCCGTGCTGCCGATGTACATCCCCGGCCGCTTGCGCACCGCCTGAAGCCCTTCCAATACTTGAATTGCATCGTCGTTATACGCCGTTTTGCTCATTGTCATCTCCCGACCCCTTTCATTTCCCCCAACAAATGCCGCTTACCCCATTTTTCCTATGTAAATTTGCTCTTATTGCTATTATACCAGAACGCTTGTTTCCAACAAAAATATCGACCGCTTTCTCGTCAACGTGTCATTAGGTTTTCGCAAAGGAAAGGAGATTCATTCATATAAAAGGAACATTTTCACCTGTGACACCCGGTCGTCCCGCTCGCGTTCGCTTCTATCAGTTTACTACACCTTCGCCAAAGAGAAAACCTCATCCGTGAGGATGAGGCGAAGCGCCGGTCATTGAATGTTCGACTTTGATACAGCGATCCATGATCACTTTCACGCCGTTTGCTTTTAAATAGTCATACGCTTCTTCATGAGTGACACCGGGTTGTGCCCAAAATACGTCGGCACCGATCTTCACCGTTTGAGCGGCGAGGTCGGGCAAATGTTCACTTCTGCGAAACACATTGACGATATCGACATGACCCTCGATCGCTTCCAATGAATCGACGGCTTGGATGCCGAGAGTTGCATCGATATTCGGATTCACTGGAATGATTTCGTAACCGGCCGCTTTCATCGCTTTTGCGACTCCGTAAGACGATCTTTCCGGCTGGTCGGAGAGTCCAACGACGGCAATTCGCCGGTTGTTGCTCAAGATTCTTTTCAGTTCATCTCGATCCGGGTTCTCAATTGCCATAAACGACCTCCTCCAAGCGATTATCTCGTTGCAGTTAAGCGATACACGTCTTTGTATTTCGTTTCAAGATATTCAATCAAATACTTTGCGTTCAATCCTTCGCCGGTAACGTCTTGTAAAATTTCGATTGGCTGTTTCAGCTTGCCGTATTGGTGAACATTCTTCGTTAACCATTGTTTTACTGGCATCAACTCGCCGTTACGAAGCAATTCATCAAAGTTCGGCAAATCTTTAAGCATCGCGTGTTTGATTTGCGCGGCATACATATACCCTAACGCGTAAGACGGAAAATAACCAAAATCCCCGCCGGACCAATGCACGTCCTGCAGCACGCCTTCGGCGTCGTTTTTCGGCTGAATGCCGACGTATTCTTTCATCTTTTCGTTCCAAATTCCCGGCAAATCCTTCACTTCGATCGTACCGTTGATCAATCCTTTTTCGATTTCATAACGCACCATAATATGAAGCGGATACGTCATTTCATCCGCTTCAATGCGAATCAAAGATGGACCTGCGACGTTGATCGCGCGATAAAAATCATCCAGGGCGATGCCGTCGAATTGTCCGCTGGCAAAGGATTTCAACGTTGGATACTGACGCTCCCAAAACGAACGATGCCGACCGACGAAGTTTTCCCAAAACAACGACTGTGATTCATGGATGCCCATTGAGGCGCCGTCACGTAACGGCGTGCCTTGCAAATCCGCAGAAATGTTTTGTTCGTAAAGCGCATGTCCGCCTTCATGAATCGTTCCGAACACGGCTGTACGGAAATCCTTCTCATCATAACGCGTCGTTACGCGAACGTCACCGAAATTGATCCCCGTACAAAACGGATGTACCGTCTCATCCAGCCGTCCCGCTTTGAAATCATAGCCCATTTCTTTCAAAATTTCGAGACTAAACGCCCGTTGTTTAGCGGCTGGGAATCGTTCGAACAGAAAATCCTTTTTTGGCTGGTCCCTCGCTTCCGATACGGCTTTCACCAATGGTACAATATGTTCTCGAACTTGAGCGAACACTCGATCAATGACGTCGACCGTAACCCCCGGTTCATACAAATCAAGCAACGGGTTGTAAGGATTGCCTTCATATCCCCAATAATCAACAAAACGTTTCTTGAAATCGACAATTTTCTCAAGATACGGTTGGAACATCGCAAAGTCGGACTTCGCCCTGGCTTCCTCCCAAACACTTTCCGCTTTTGATTGCAGCACGACAAACGCTCGATATTCTTTTACCGGAATTTTCGAGTTTCTTTCATACTCTTTCCGGCTTTCCTCGACCGACCTTTTCGTCTTTTCCGACAGTTGGCCGCCGTTTTCGGACAACGCATCTATGTATCCCTTCATTTCCTCGGAAACCGACATTTGGAAAACATCTTCCGACAATTGCCCGATCACTTCCGAACGCTGTTCGACGCCTTTCTTCGGCGCACCGGTGCGCAAATCCCATTGCATCAAGGCAAGAGCCTCGTTGTACGCCGTCATTTTTTTTAAATAGTCGAGAAATTTTGCTTCGATTTCATTCATCCTTATTCCTCCTTTCCTTCATTTTACACGAAATACGTTTCGAGACTCAAAATATAATGGCCGAAATGTTCTCCGCTTACACTCGCCAATTAAGAATGGACGGCATTTCGTTGCTGCTGTGCGCCGCGCTTGTAAATTTGCGACCCGTTTTCGTAATGTTCCCTCCAACGCGCATTTTCTTCGCGAACGCGATCATGTTCCCGTTTTAATTTCTGCATTTCTTGCAAAAGCGCCGACATCACGGATTGATTCATTTCAATCGTTTTCTCGAGCCGTTCCGTCAATTTTTGAAATTCTTGATCGTTCATCGTCGGGTCCTCCTTGAAATAAAATTCCCTGTCCGAGCATGATTGACCTTCAGGTCGATCGGATATTCACTATAGCCTTCGCACAAAATGAACGATTTGTTTCCATCCGCGATCAGAAACTTACTCAAGACAACCAAAGACCTGCCGGCGCTAAAAAGCATCCAGCAAGTCTTTGAAATAGAAAAAGCCCCGTTAAGGGCCTGTGCGGTTGACAACGTTTCATAAGCCATGTTCTGTTCCAATGTACTGCCAACGGCGCCAACCTCGTACATTGGCGGTAATCATCTATCTGCGGCCGCCTTGCAGCCGCCCTTCTCTCCGTTCAATTCCATTGAGAAGGTTCCCCTACCATTATTTGGGTTTCTCGCTCGCGGGGTTTACCTCGTTCCACTTTCACGGTTTCCCATGAAACTTCGTCACTGTGGCACTTTCAAGGGACGGGCGCCATATCCGCTGGACTTAGGCGCTTTCCCTGCCGTTAGCCCGGCATACGCCGAACTACCCTGACTTATCGTTTCGTCAGGCACGAACACTACGGTCGTCGCAGACCGTGCGAGCATGGACTTTCCTCTACATTCATGATAAATGCAGCGATTACCCCGCGTCGTCAACCGTTCCACCTTATTCATTATACTACATTTCGAGTGAAAATCAAAGTACGGTACGTGAAATTTCAATCGTACAATTTGCTGCCGAATACGTGTTTTTCCAGATTGGACAGACGCTTTAAAATATCGTAATTCGTATTGCCATTGCTTGATGAAGTTTGTTTGCGCTGACTTTGCAGCCTTTCGATCTCGCGTCTTAATTTCTGGTTCTCTTGATGGATTTGATCGAGACGATGTTCAAAAGACTCGTAATCCTTGATTATGTAATCGAGATATTTGTCTACATCGTCCTTGTCATAACCGCGTAAGCCTGATTTGAAATCTTTTTCCAAAATGTCTTTTGCCGTCAAGCGAATTTTATACTCATTATCCAAGCCGATTCCCCCCAACTTTTTGTATTTTTGCATGCTCAAACGATAGTTGTCAAACGACGAAGTTGTCCAATTCGACTGCCTTCATTATCAACTTATGCCGCTTAATACGTAAAATGTCAAACCGATCATGACGAAAAACATCAGTACCAACAAACGATTCATGTTCCCATTGCCCCTTGCTTACGATTCTTGAGATGTTCTATTTCTATTGTACGGAAAATATGACAAAGCTCAATGGGAAATTCGTTTAAATCCGACATTTTTTTCACAACGAATCGATTTTCTTTTCCAATCTGGCGATTCTTTTCACAATCGCATCCACATCATTACATGCCCCGGCCGCCTTAATGAAACGGTCTCGTCCTTTCTTGATGCTCCGCGCGGCTTTTGCACAGTGCAGCGCTTTTTCAAAATCTTTTTGTTGATGCTCGTAAACTTTCGCCATCTCAATCCAAACGTCCGAGTCATCAATTTTGCCGGTTTCGGTCAACCTTTCCCAAATCATCATCGCTTCAGCATAGTTTTGCTGTTTCTTATAAATGGTTGCCAATTGTTTCTGAGCAAGTACGGCCACACGCGAGTCCCTGCCTGCCACATCGAGAAAACATTGTGCCGCTTCCTCCCACTGACCGAGATACAAATACCAACGCCCGACCTCATAACGTTCGCGCGCCGTCGCCTCTTTTGGAGACAATATTACCCGCGTTAAATGAATATATAACGTGATCAGCGACAAAATATCATATTCGTTATGCTCGAGCACCCCTTTGACGATGTTTGGATCCTGCTGTTTCACATACTCAAAGTAATAAATCGGCACAAGATGACCCGGCGTATCCCCAACCCTTTGAAATTGTAAAATTTCATCCTCAACCACCGCGAGCCTTGTCGATTCAAGCGTGTGGCGCCAAAGACGCCGCGAGGCATGAAGCAAATCAAAATGCCCGAATGGCGGCAATTTCGGCACCGCATCGCGCAAAAACGTGTGGCGGGTTTTCACTTGCGGCCAGTCGAACGCCTTGCCGTTGTAGGTAACAAGATGTTTCAAGTCTTTCACTTCAGATAAAAAAACTTGATATAAAGCGACCTCGTCGGCCGGCGACGGCAAAAAATATTGCGTCACGACAACGCGGTCCACTTGGACGCGTCCGCAGCCAATGAGAAAAATCGTGTTGCCGGCGCCGCCGCCAAGACCTGTCGTTTCCGTATCGAAAAACAACAAGTCTTCCGGCGCGAGACCGGCGCTTGAGAGCGGATGGCTCTCATTCGCCTGCCACGCGCCGACAGCGCCTGTCAGCTCGCCGAACGCATAGCGGCCGTGATGCGCATCAAGAGGATACGTCACGGTCCGCACCCAGGCGCGCTGTCCTTCAAAGTCAAACGGCCGCGCGCCGAGTGCCGCCCACTTTTCTTCCGATGGACTTGCTTTCGGCTGAATTTCCGGCTTTTCTTCCCGCTTTTCCAGCGCGAGTTCCTTGCGGAAACGCGACAATTTATCTTTCAAGGACATAGCGCACCCTCCTTCCTTCATAAAATCAAGTTCAAGATTTTCAAGGCTGCTTGCTTCGCATCGAGATCTTCGCCGGTCGGCGAACCGATGCACGACGGGCAGCCTTCGTCACATTCGCATTGGCGAATAAGCGTCCGCACTTCTTCGAGAAGAGGCACGATCGAGCGGTAGACGGTTTCACTTAAGCCGACGCCGCCCGGATAACGGTCGTACAGAAAGACCGAAGGTTTTTCCGAATGCGTCGCCTTCACTTGCGGCACGACGTGCAAGTCCGACGAATCGCAAAGGACGAACAGCGGCGCCGTCGAACGAAGCACGTTGGCGATGCCGACAAGTCCGTGTTCGATATGCGCCTCGCTGAGCGAGCCGGCGACGGCATCGGGCAGTTCGAGCCAAGCCGCGCTCGTGTGCAGCTCTTCTTCCGGCAAGTGAATCGGCCCCCAGCCGATATTTTCGTGCGTTTCAAAGCGAATTTTTTTATACAAAGTCGGCATCGCATTCACCGTGACTTCGCCATAGGCAAATCCGGCTTTTTCCGACTGCTGTTCTTCATCGATTTCAAGCACTTTCAATTGCACGGCCATTTGCGCGTCCGTGTAATAATTGACGCTCACTTGCTTCACGTACGCCTTCTTTTCTTCCCAGTCGAGCTTGTCCACATGATGCTGCACGCCTTCATGCAAATAAATCGCATCGTCATGCAAAAGCGTCATCGCGCTGAAGCGATCCATTTCCCCGATCACTTTTACATTGGCTGCTTCCGTTTGATCGATGATCACGACATTTTCTTGCGAAGCCGAACGCAAACTGATGTTGTTCGCCGGAAACGAATCATTCATCCAAAACCATTTCTTGTTTTGAAAATGCAAAATTTGTTCTTCCGTCAAGAAATCAAGCACGTCGCGAATATCCGTACCGTCAAACGTTTCTCCTTCTTCAAAAGGCAGCTCATAAGCCGCACATTTAATATGATCGACAAGAATGATCAAATTGTCGGGGTTGATGCGAGCTTGTTCCGGACTTCTGTTGAAAAAATAATCCGGGTGCTGCACCATGTACTGATCAAGCGCGCTCGAGGATGCCACAAGCACGATCAACGCCTCGCCTTGCCGCCTCCCGGCGCGTCCCGCCTGCTGCCACGTACTCGCGACAGAACCTGGATAACCAGCCATCACACACACTTGCAGCTGGCCGATATCGACCCCTAGCTCAAGCGCGTTCGTGCTGACAACGCCGAGCACCTCGCCGTTCCTGAGCCCGCGCTCAATTTCCCGCCTTTGTTTCGGCAAATACCCGCCGCGGTAACCGCGAATTTTCGGTGCCCCGAGCGATTTCTGGAAAATTTTTTGCAAATAACTCAGTAAAATTTCTACCCTCACCCGGCTGCGGCCGAAGACGATCGTCTGAATGCCGTTTTCAAGAAACAGTTTCGCGATCTTTCGCGCTTCAAGCGTCGCACTCCTTCGCACATTCAACGGCTTGTTCACAACCGGAGGATTGTAAAACATGAAATGCTTCGCACCCGCTGGCGCGCCGTTTTTGTCAATCAATTTCATCGGATTGCCCGTCAACGCCTCAGCGATCTCCTTCGGATTCGCAATCGTCGCAGACGTACAAATAAATACCGGATCACTGCCGTAAAAACGGCAAATCCGTTTCAGCCGCCGCATCACATTGGCGACATGGCTGCCGAATACCCCTCGGTACGTGTGCACTTCATCAATAACGATGTACTTCAAATTCTCAAACAACGACACCCACTTCGTATGATGCGGGAGCACACCTGAATGAAGCATGTCCGGATTCGTCATCACGACATGCCCTGCTTGACGAATCTTCTGGCGGATGTTCGACGGCGTATCCCCGTCATATGTATAAGTGTTCACGTCCAAATGCGCTTCTTCAATCCATTCCGTCAATTCACTTTTCTGATCTTGCGCAAGCGCCTTCGTCGGAAACAAATAAAGCGCCCTACTGTTTGGGTTGTTCACGATTTCTTGCAACACAGGCAAGTTATAACATAGCGTTTTCCCCGACGCCGTCGGCGTCACGATAACGGTATTTTTCCTCTCTTCACTAGCCGTCACATAAGCATCACGCTGATGGGCATACAAACGTTCGATGCCTCGTTTCGCCAATGAATCTCTTAAAGGCTGTACAAGACTTTCCGGAAATTCGGCGTATTGTGCCTCTCTCGCCGGGATCGTTTCCCAATGCGCGATATGATTCATAAATTCCGGTTGGCTGCGGATGAGCGACATACATGCTTCAAGCGATTTCTTCACGCGAATCATTTCTTCACCCCGGATCCAATTACACTGCTTGTCGTTTATTGTAGCGAATATGCGTTCGTTACGTAAAGAATTTCGTTAAAGAAGCCTGTCGATTTTTTCTCGACAGGCTTGTGATCTACCATTTATACTTCTTGTTCCGATTTTTCTTCTTGGGGCTCACCTGTGTCCGCACTTGAATAAATTTGCCGCAAAACATCCAATCCGTCGAATGTGAGCCATTCCTCGACGACTTTCTCGTCTCGGATGCGCAAATGACTTATGCCGAGGATTTCGACGGGCTCGCCGCTCGGTTGACCGAAACTGCCGAGGCCTTCATGGATGCCTTGGAGCCGCCACCGGATCGCTGCGTCCCATTCTTGTTCCGTCACACCTTGATTACAAGTCACACGTTCAACGATGAATTTTGCATTCGGGAAAGAGGCAAACAAGCTGATCAACATGCTCTGAATTTGTTGAAAACCGACCAAATCCTTGTTGCAGATGTAATGCAATGTCGCGGTATCTGCGTAAAAGTTCTTCACTTCGTTGAACAAGCGCCATTCCCAAATCTTATTGTACAGATCGAGAATGAAATCACCAATATCGAATCCGCTTAATTGTTTCTCATACAACGGAGGCACTAATTGCCCTTCCATCGGATCACCAACCCCAGAGCGCATTTGCAACGCAGGTTGTTTGTTTTTCGATGCGGCGGCAAGCTTTTTCGCCGTTTCGACCGGATCAAATCCGAGTTGCTTCACGATTGCCAAGTTGTCGCGTACGAGCCATTCCTCTACGATTCGGTTTGAATGCACGAAACAATCGACGATCGTCCGAAACATTGCTTTTTTGCCGGTTGCCGGCCCAAATTGACTGTCACCCAAGTTCGTCGCGTTTGAGAAATTTCTGTGCGAGGAATAAAAACCTTCGACGTCATTGCCAGACCAGACAACATTTTCACCGATCAACTTGCGGTCGGGAAACGCATGCAACGTTTGCAAAGTTCCCGAAATTACCTCTTGAATGCCTTGGTTTTTCGTCGTGCCGATGTGCATGTGTACATCGTTGTGATACGTATTGTAAATTTGCCCAATGCCTTTTTCTTCCCAAATGCGATGAGTGATTTTGATAATATAGTCGACGAAATCCAAATATTCTTCATCGAAGCCTTTCATACTTTGCCTTCGTTCGGTGAATTTCGAATACTCGTTATAGTCCTTGTACATCAATCGATTCACTTCGTTGCTGTTTCCGAAATAGATTTTTTGGCTTATCGGTTGTTTTTCCCGATGATTGTTCGGCTCTTGAGATTTCGAATCGCTCATGCATTCCACTTCCCATTCACTTCTTGATTTTTATCAACGACTGCCTCCAGCGCCGCAGAAATAACCGAATTGGCAACAACCCCGACATAGCGGGCGCCTTTTGCAAATTGTTTCAAAACACCGTCCGTACTCCCGGCTACCGTACCAACCGGTATTTCTTTTTCTTCCGCCTTTTCATAAATCGATTGAATCGCCAGCTGTACATCTTCATGTTCCACATCATCGGAATGACCCATGTTCACCGCTAAATCGACGGTTCCGATAAAAACGACATCGATGCCGGAAACGGAAAGGATTTCATCGATATTCCGCACAGCTTCGACGGTTTCAATATGAACAACGACAAGGGTTTCATCATTCGCTTCGCGTAAATATAAACTCCCGCTTTTTTTGCCAAATTGTGCCGGACGTATCGAATAAGCGGTTCCCCGAATACCTTCGGGGGGATATTTCGCAGATTTTACGACTCGTTTCGCATCGTCCTTATGATTGACCATCGGAACTTGAATGCCTTTTGCTCCCCGGTCTAACGCTTTTTGAATGCTCGCGGCGTCATAAGATACGCGAACAATAGGAACGAGACCTGCAATTTCGGCGGCTCGGATCATGTGCTCCGTTTCCGATGAACTGAACGCCCCATGTTCATTATCGATAATCACGAACTCGAATCCCGCGTACCCGATCATTTCGACGAGAGAGGGTGAAAAAAAATTGATGAATGCCCCGAGCACATCTTCACCGTTCTTCAACTTTTCTTTCATCAAGTTTCCCATGATGAGGGTTCGCTCCTTTGCAACCAATATCGAAAAACGGCTGTTACAGCTTGTGGTTGTTCCAAGCTGCTTAAATGTCCGCTTTCCTCTACGATGACCAAATGTGCATCGGGTATGTTCTCTGCGAGCAACTCATGTAAATGCAACGGACATACGACGTCTTGCCGTCCGAGCATGACGAGCGTTGGACACGAAATTGTACCCAACACTTCTCGTGCGTCGGGCCGGCTCTTGAGCGCAGTCATTTGGCGAATCATCGCTTCTTTTCCAACCTCTTTCGCCATTTTTATGATCGTCGATACAAGCTTTTCATTATTGATCGATTCCTGCCGGATGAGTGTCGGCAGCAAATGTTTTTCGGTGATCTCCAGAAAGCGTCCTTCACGAGCCATTGCAATGAATCCATCCCACGTTTTCTTTTGTTCTTGTTTTGCAGGCAACGGGTTGGAATCGAGCAATGCGAGTGCGGTAACGCGTTCCGGTGCTTGCCTCATGATTTCAAGCGATACAATTCCGCCCATTGACAACCCGGCAAGCGCGAAACGATCGGGTGCTTCTCGCAAAACCGTGCGCGCCATGTCTTCAATCGAATCGTCCCGAGTGAGATCGGGTACTTTTACATCGGCGATATCAGACAAATGTTGCATTTGATGTGCCCACAACCTTTGATTGCATAGCGTACCCGGCAAGAGCAACAACGAAGCTTTCTCCATAAAATCCCCTATTCCCCGCCAATTATTGATATTTTTTCATACGTTTTTCCGCGGTCACCGCATGAGCAATCATGTTTTCCGCAGACGCTTGTCTTGCTGCCACCGGAGCGATAAATTTGCTGCCTTCCCTAGTCAATTTTTGATAAGTCAACGTTTTAATGAATTTACCGACCCACAGCCCGCCCGTATATCGAGAAGCGCGCATCGTCGGCAAAATATGGTTCGTACCAATCGCCTTGTCCGAATACACAACCGTCGATTCTTCGCCGACGAACAACGAACCGTAGTTTTTCAAACGGTTAAGAAACCAATCATTATTCAAAGTTTGCACTTCCAAATGTTCAATCGCATATTCATCCGATAAACTCGCCGCTTCTTCATAATCGCGGACGACGACGACTTCACCGTTTTGTTCCCATGCTTCTCCGGCCACTTCTGCCGTCGGCAATGTTTTCAGTTGTTCTGGTATCAAGCCAATGACTTTTTTCGCCAGCAATTCCGATGTGGAGATCAAGATCGCACGAGCATTCGGATCGTGTTCGGCTTGTCCGAGCAAATCGGCTGTGACGATGTCAGGATCTGCAGAATCATCCGCGATAATTAAAATCTCACTCGGACCCGCTGGCAAATCGATGCCGACATCTCCGAAAATTTGCCGTTTGGCTTCGGCAACAAATGCATTCCCGGGACCGACGACCATGTCAGACGCGTTGATCGTTTCCGTGCCATACGCGGCACTTCCGATCGCTTGAACCCCGCCCAAAGAATAAATTTCGTCAGAACCTGCATTTTTCAAAGCAAAAATGACTTCAGCTGGTATTCCATTACCATCTTTTCCCGGAGGCGTAAAAGATGATACACGTTCAACACCGGCGACTTTCGGCGGAATTGTACTCATTATCGCTGAGGCAATGAGAGGGTAACGGCCGCCAGGCACATAATTGCCAACTGCTTCCACCGGGACCAACCGTTGTCCGAGGTATACACCAGGATAGGTTTCTACTTCAAACTCCGACATACTTTCCAATTGTTTTTGCGCAAACGTGCGAATTTGTTCCGCTACGAATTTCGTATCTTCAATGAAGGTTTCTGGCAGTGTGCGTATCGCCCTTTCAATTTCATCTTCGCTCAACCGAAAAGATTCCGGGTTCCAATTATCGAATTGCTCTGAATATTTTCGGACAGCCGCATCGCCGTTTTCACGGATGTCATCCAAGATCGCGGCCACTTTTTCCTGCAATTCTTTTTTCGATGCTTTTCTTTCAGGTCGTCGTTCCTTTAAGTATTCACTCACCATTCACCACTCCTTATGTCATTCACCGACGCGTAATTTTTTTGCCATTTGTTTTTCCAATTCCTTGAAGTTTTCAGGCGGAATCATTTTTCCTTTATCATCGGCATGAAACCCGTATTCAGCCGCTTTGCGTACGACTTTCGGATCCCAGTACGGATCTTTTCCGTCAAAAACTTGATGCTGTTCCAATACCGCGAATATCCATGCGTCTTCCTCGCTGATGTTTTCAAATCCTCTCCACAAGCCAGGCGGAAGCGAGATTAAATCCCATTGGCCGATGATCGTTTCGCCTTCGACTTCTTCCTCGCTGTTTCCCCAATAAAAGCGCCATTCCCCAGTCAAAGGTAAAAACGATTCGATATAATCATGCGTATGATAAGCAGGACCGTTTCCCGGCGGCGCCTTCACCATGCCAATTTGAAAGCCGTGAGGTTCAGTAATGATCGGATTGAAATCGGGATTTTCACTGGCCGTGTCCCCGATGACCGCGTAATTCACCCGTTGATGACCGGGAATGATACTATCGATAAACATGAGCGGAATGCCCCTATCTTTCATATCATTAAACCTCATGATCCATTTATCTTCCATTTCCTGATTCGTGATGTTCGTTTGTTTTTTTACATTCATAACGATTCTCCTCTTGTTTCAAAATGTCACCATTGAATGAATACGTATTCTGTTCTTTGATAAAAAAAGTGAACCGCTACCAAACGGTCCAACCGCCGTCGACGCAAATCGTTTGCCCTGTCACCATATTCGATGCATTCGTCGCCAAATAAAGGACGGCACCAAATAAATCTTCTGTTTTCGCCAGCCTTCCCAAAGGAATGCGGCTCAACACTTCGTCGCGAAACGTTTTATCTGCAAACATCGGTTTCGTGAGCGCTGTTTCAATAAACGTCGGCGCAATCGCATTGACTTGGATGTCATGAGGTGCCCACTCAATCGCAAGCGCTTTCGTCAACTGAGTGATCCCGCCTTTGCTTGAACTGTATGCGGCTCTCTTGTAATACCCGACGAATGCCATTTGCGAGGACATGTTGATGATTTTTCCACGCTGTTGTTCAATCATCGCCTTCCCTGCCGCTTGGCTGAAAAAAAACACGCTGCGCAAATTGATGTCCAACACTTTGTCCCAGTCTTCCGTCGTCACGTCTTCCGCTTTTTTCGGGATATTTAATCCCGCATTATTGATCAATACGTCGATCGTTCCAAAGTGATCACGGATGCGCCTCACGAGCTTTGGAAATTGATCCACATCTGTCAGGTCGGCTGAAACTGGTAATACGTTTCCACCGCATGAACGAATGTCTTCAGCTGCCTGCTCAAGTTTTTCTTTGCTTCTCGCAATCATGACAACATTTGCGCCGGCTTCCGCCAAAAACGTCGCGATGTCTTTGCCGATGCCTTTGCTGGCGCCGGTGATGATCACCGTGCGACCTTTTAGATCGAATATTCGATTGACGTCCACGCTTTCATCCCTTCCTCGGCGTTTGCTTAACTCCAAT